>JAGCKY010000066.1 GCA_017647245.1 Elusimicrobiaceae bacterium | reverse complement strand
ATTGTCCGCTTGCTGTCAGAAAACCGATATCGGCAATATAACTGCGCCCTGCCTGCGGCGCGTGAATATACCAGCTTTTGGCGTCTAACATCACAGGCATATCGTAGTAGGTATTGGCGTTATTGCCGTCAAAATAATCTACGCCTGTAATATCGTAAAGACGGATAATGGTGCGGGAGTTGTTAAGCGTGTCTTGGCCGTATTGGGCGCGTACATAATCAAAGGTGCCGGACGTAATTTCCCAAAACAGAAACATCCAAGCCGGGTCTTTGGGCAAGAGATAACTTTCTGTCGTGCCGTAGCCGGACGGGATATCACCCGGTTCTTCCGGCACGGAGGGCTGCACTACTTGGAATGCAGCGGAAGATAGATTTTTTTCCATTTCAAACCCCTGTTTTTTATTAGCTAAATTTAGTCCCTTATATTTTATCATTTTGCGGGCTGGTTAAGGGGTGGTATTTTTGTGTAGATTTGATTGGATTTTGTTTGGGCAAAAATAGGGCTTGACTTGTTTTTTTTTTTTGGTACAATACGGGGGTAGGGATTGTTTTTAAATGTCGTCATTGCGGGCGTGGACCCGCAATCCAGCGTTGTTTATAAAAGAAAAAAGGCCTTAATAAACAGACTGGATCCCGGATCCATGTCCGGGATGACGGATTAAAGGAGAACGTATTATGAACAAAAGAGCATTTACGCTGATAGAGTTGTTAGTAGTAGTATTAATTATCGGTATCTTAGCCGCTATTGCGTTGCCGCAATATGAAAAGGCGGTAGAAAAATCCCGCGCCACGGAAGGTATTATTTTGACGCGTGCCATTTTAGATGCGCAAAAGCGCTATTACTTGGCCAACGGTACCTACACAACAGATTTAAATGATTTGGATATTCAAATTCCGGGCAGTGAAGGTGTGCCTAAGGGGCATGCACTTTCGGTACAATCAGCGAAATATTTTGATTGTTCGGCTGCGTCTACAGGAACGTCAACGGTAATAATTGCATTTTGCAGACGAAAAGGAAATTTATATTACATTTATGCTACTTCGAATGCACAGTTAAAATGCAGTTGGCAATCGTCGGCGGAAGCTACTGGATCTAAATTTTGCAAAATATTAACCGGTAAAGACGAAAATGAAGCTGCATTTTGAAAAGACATAGCAATTGAAAAGACGATGAAAATGCCCCCGGCGGGAGTTGAACTCGCAACTTTCTCCTTAGGACGGAGCTACTCTATCCAATTGAGTTACGGGGGCGTACGTATATTCTACCAAGTTTGCCAAATTCTAATCAAAAAACCGCTCGCCAAAAAAGCCGCGTTTTCCTTATAATGTAGAAAAAGGAGGGAATATGAAAAGTGTAGATTTATTCAAAATGCGCCGCTCACGCTATGAGCTGACTCATAAACTAGCTATTTCAGAAACAGAATTGGAAAAATTAATCGGCGAGGTTTTATTGCAAATGCCGTCTGCATTTAATATGCAGAGTGCGCGGGTAGTGATTTTGCTGGGTGAAAAACATCACGCGTTGTGGAAAATTACGCGCGATGCGTTGCGTGCGATTGTTCCGGCGGAACAATTTGAACCAACCGCGCAAAAAATTAATGCTTTTGACGCCGCGTACGGTACAATTTTATATTTAGAAGACGAAGATACTATCAAACAAATGCAAGAAAAATTTGCCGCGTATGCGGGCAATTTCCCTACGTGGGCGCAACAGGCAAACGGTATGTTGCAACTGGCCGTATGGACGGCGCTGGCTGAAGCAGGCGTGGGCGCGTCTTTGCAACATTATAATCCGCTCATTGACGAGCAGGTGAAAAAAGAATTTAATTTGCCCGCGTCGTGGAAATTGGTTGCGCAAATGCCGTTTGGCACGTTTACAGGTAAAGACGGAGACAAACCGTATATCCCGCTTTCCGAGCGTCTGCGCATAGAAAAATAAATCCGCTTGCATAAAAAATGCCCCGCGGTTGCGGGGCATTTTTTTACGGCATTTCTTAATAAGCTTGGACTTGGGGGATATTTTGCGTATGTTTCTTCTGTTTAAAGACTTTGTTAAATTCCGCCAGTTCTTCGCCGGACATTTGGGTCAGACTATGTTGCACGGCGGCCGCTGTAACACACGCTTCATACATTTGCGGGTCTTGTTCCCACGCTTGCAATTGTTCCGGCGTAGCATTGAGCAGTAAATCTATGTTACTTTCAATACGTTGCGCCTCCTTGGAAGTTTGCGCGTTGGCAGTGGTAACGCCGGTTGCGGCAAATAAACCGAGCATAATACCGGCCGCGAGCAAGTTTTTGGAAGTGAGCACTTTGCGTCCCAATCCGGAGAGGAACTGAAGTGCTTGCGGTGCGGCATGACGGTCCGCGGCTTGGGATACTCTGGCAGAAACTAAGTATATGTTACCAAAGCGGCTGATACCATGTTGGATATTTCCGATAGTTTCGTCTACCGTTTTCAAAATAAGCTGTTGATCTTCTTTGGCAAAGTTCTTAAACCAAACTTCTTCTTCTAATGATTTGCGCAGAGCGGTACGTTCTTTTGCGGAACGGGCATTATTAAACATTTCGCTATAGCGATTAACAGCTTTTTCCATTTCCGGAGAAAGGCGTATGGCTCCGTCCAAAAATCGTTTGGTCAAAGATAATTCTTCTTCTAACATGCGGACTTTGGCGGAGAGTTCGCTTTCCACAGCGGCAGCTTTTAATTCGGCCGCCGCGCGGCGCTGTTCGGCAGCTTGATATTTGGCCAATTGAACTTCACGCCCCTTTTGTAATCCGTTTACTTTGTTGTTCAAATGACGATTTTCTTGTAATACCTGCTCTTTTTCGTTTAACACGATGGCTCTGAAATCTTCACTTTTTAAGAAGGCATTTTCCTTAGCCAATTGTCTGTTGGCAGATTTCACTTCGGCCGATTCGGCTTTTAAAGCAGCGTTTTCTTCGGTCAGTTGCCTTTTAGAGAGATCCAGAGATGTTACTTTTTCTTGTAAGAACTGATTTTTTGCCGTGGTTGCCTTATTAGAAGCTTCTAAAGAGGCCACTTTATTGTAGGTTTGGGTCAATTCTTGTTTGAGTGCATTGGCAGTTTTGGTCACTTTGATATTGTTTCTTATTAGACCGGCAATAGCCAAAACAGATGTCGCAGAAATGCCCGATATCACTGCCACGTGATGCCGTTCCAGCCAAGACTTATCCTGCAATGCCTGCGCGTGGATATCCTGCAAGGAAGGGCGATTTTGCTGGGGGGGGGCAGCGATAACCGTCTGCGCCAGCAGAGAAAAAATTACAACCCATGTGAACGTCTTTGTGAGTAACTTCATAGACACCTCGCTTATTAAGATACTTATATTGTAAGAACATAAACGTGCCGCAACAAGGGTCATTGGACCTACAGGCAGCTGGGTCTTTGGGCCCAGAAAAAAAGTAAGGATTTTACTGCTGTATGCGTCATCCCTGGGGCCGTAGACAACCGGGGATCCACGTTCATGAGGAAAAACAACCTTTATAACAGCTGGATCCCGGGTCCATGCCCGGGATGACAAAAGGAGCGTGCTGTCCGGCCAAAAATAAAGAAGCGTTCTCAATAAATTGAAAACGCTTCTCTAGATGGTTTCCGGACTAGACCACGCCTTCCGGTCATTTTCCTGACGGAAAATGCCTGCAGGCCGGGCTCGCGGTTTTTGCCTTTCGTGTTCGCGGGCTCACACTCAAACAAAAACATCGCTGCGCCTTTCTCGTCCTAACGCACGCAAAGCAGTTTGCGTGCTGTCCGGCAATAAAATAGCCCCCTTGCGGGGGCTATCAGATGGTTTCCGGACTAGGACTCGAACCTAGAATGACTGGACCACAACCAGTAGTGATACCATTTCACCATCCGGAAATAAATCTTTTGTTACTCTGCGTCGGAAGCTTGGTCTTCTTCGGCTGCTTGCGCTGGTTGGGCATTCGGATGTTTAGCAAGTTCGTCGGCGTAAGCTTTTAATACATTTTCTTCCAAGTATTGGCGGAATTCTTGTTTGATAGGATGAACCATGTCTTTATGGGTGCCGTCGGGCAATTTACGTGAAGGCATACATAAGAAAACGCCTTTCGTCCCGGAAACAATCTTCATATTGCGCACAACAAAACAGTCATCAAAGGTAACGCTAGCAAAGGCTTTGAGGCGCTCTTCCCCCATCAAGTGAATCCGAATTTCTGTTATCTGCATCGGTTGTTCCTCCGAACTGTACAACAAATACCTTTCGTCCCTGTCTATTTATTTTCCCTGCCAAATCTTCGGCGCGTTTCCGGTCTGTAGTTAAAGCAAAAACGGTAGAGCCGGAGCCGGACATCAGTGGGTTAGTACCAAGGGCTAAAAAGTCTTGCTTTACATCTCGTACGGAACAAACATACGGTAGGACCGCCTCTTCTAATCGATTAAAGAACAAAGTTTGCCATTGGGTGAAGGGGCGTCCCTGCTTAACGTACTTTATTAGTATATCTAAATTAGAAAGGGTTGTCAACATTTGTGCGGACGTGGGTAATTGCAAGCGGCCGAAAACGTCTTTAGTGGGAACGTGTGTATCGGGATACACGAGTACCGCCCACGGCAAAGGACCGGGCGCCGGGATAGGGGTTAATTTTTCCCCAATACCTTCGCCTTTTAAAAAAATATCGGGATATAAAAAGAGCGGCACATCAGCGCCCAGTTTGGAGGCACAGGATACTAAATCCAGCGGATTTTTATCAAATAGTTTGCACAAGCCGCGCAGTACCGTGCCCGCATCGGAAGATCCACCGCCAAGTCCTGCACCCATGGGAACATTTTTTTCTAGTGTGATTTGCACGTGCAGGGGCAAATGATAGTATTGCTCAAAAGCATGCACCGCACGAATGACTAAATTATTTTCGTTTGCCACTAATTGCTCTGCCAACGGTCCGGTAATGTGCAAAGAGATATTTTCTTTATCGGCAGGCGTCGCTTGAATATGCAAAACATCTGCCAGCGAAATTTTGGCAAACAAAGTAGCCAGCTCGTGATAACCGTTAGGTAATTTGCCGGTTACTTCTAAAAATAAATTTATTTTTGCGGGGGCTTGTAAAGAGATTTGCATATTTTTTCCTATACCAATATATACATCTTACCATATTGAATAAAATCTTGTTGACGGATTGGGAAAATTATTTATATGCTAATTAGGTAGTAGTCTATTTTTACGGAGCATACTATATATGATAAAGAAAGCATTTACATTAATAGAGTTGTTGATGGTGATAATAGTATTAGGGGTATTGGCGTCTGTGGCGGTGCCGAAGTTTGTGCGGGTATTGGAGACGCAAAAGACGCTGGAAGCGGAAGAGATGTTAGTGGCTTTGCGCACGGAGCAAGAGCAGCGGTGTATAGCTGGGAAGGATTATCAAACGGACACGAGTAAGATGGCGCTATTGAGCACGGGGGATACGGGGCGCAATTACAATTACAGTTTGCAAAGTGTAGGGGCGACGGCGCAGAGTGCGAGTAAAGATTACCGGTTAAAGATGTTGTCGTACAAGACGGGGGAATTATGTTGTGAAGGGAGTTATTGCGGAAGTTTGAATAAGAGTTATCCGAGCTGTAGTAATGCGAGTGTAACAGATGAATGTGCAGGGCAAATAGGTTGTAGCGGTGAGAATTGGGCTTCGTGCGGATGTAAAGGTATGGGGCGCAAATACCGGACGTGTGATACGAGTACGGGGCAGTGGAATAACGATTGGGGAGAGTGCAGTATAAGTGAAGATTGTTGTCAAGGGCAAACGTCGCAGCAGCGCGCGTGCGGATGTAACGGAACGGGAACACAAACTCGTACCTGCGATAGCGGAACAGGCGTATGGAGCGATTGGGGTGCGTGTAGTGTAGGAGGTTGCACGTGTGCGCCGGACGAAGAAGGAACGGATACGCGCGTATGCGGATGTAAGAATCAGGGGACACAGACCAGAACGTGTGATGAGTCGCGCGGGGTGTGGAATGATTGGGGAGCGTGTAGTATCCCGCAAGAGTGTAGCTGTCCCAATGAAGGGGAAGGGGAATTAAGAGCGTGCGGATGTAAGAATCAAGGGTATCAAACACGCACATGTAATACAGTGACGGGTGAATGGAATGATGATTGGAGTACGTGTAGCGTGGCGGCGGAGTGTGAATGTGATCCGATGTTAAAGCCGACGGAGAGTGAATCTTGCGGATGTGAAAATAAAGGGACGCAAACGCGCAGTGTCACCTGTGATACGAGTACGGGGGAATGGAATGAGCCGGCATTTGGTACGTGTGTAGTGGCGCCGGAAGAACA
This sequence comes from Elusimicrobiaceae bacterium, assembly GCA_017647245.1. Classification (GTDB taxonomy): domain Bacteria; phylum Elusimicrobiota; class Elusimicrobia; order Elusimicrobiales; family Elusimicrobiaceae; genus Avelusimicrobium. Next base: position 1,216 of record JAGCKY010000066.1, on the reverse strand, counting down.
AATGTGCGGATGTAATAATGCGGGAACACAAACGCGCAGTTGTAATTTGAGTAATAATACGTGGGGAGAATGGGGGACTTGTAGTGTAAGTGCGGGAGACAGTTGTACACCGGGAGCGACGGAAGAGGGAGAATGTACAAGCGGAACCGGTACGCAAAGCCGCACGTGTGATGAGAGCTGTAGTTGGGGAAGTTGGGATACGAGCGCGTGTATTACGGAAATAGACTGTACGGGTAATCCGGGTTCGGAGTCGTGCGGGAACTGTGGAACGAGAACACAAGTTTGTGATAAAACGACGGGCACGTGGACGTATGATAATGTAAGTTGTAGCGGCGAAGGCGAATGTGCCAAAGGGACAACATCTACACAGTCGTGTGAAGAAAACGGATTAACGGGTAGTCAAAGCCGCACGTGTAGCAATAATTGTACGTGGGGAAGTTTTGGAACTTGTGAAACAGTAAGTGCGTGTGATGATGACGATGATCCTTGGTTTCGCTATTGCGGGAATTGTAATAGTGGGTGGCAATATCAAACTACCGTATGTAATGAAAGTACAGGTCAATGGATAGCATATGGAGACTGGACTACCTGTTACAACGAGAGCGGTTGTACACCGGGGGATACGGACTCTGCGTCGTGCGGAAGCGGATATACGGGAACGAAGACGCGTACCTGTAATAATAGTTGCAGCTGGGGCGGTTGGAATACGGATAACTGTGTAGCCGAATCTACGCCGGATCCGGAACCGGAACCGGAGCCGACTCCGGAGTGTACGAACGGACAAACTGCGCCTTGTCCGGAGTGTGGTATCAAAACGTGCCAAAACGGCACATGGGGTAACTGTGTGGCAACGCCTGCGTCTTGTGGAAAGTGTGGAACAAAAACTTGTAGCAGTAGCGGTTATTGGGGTACGTGTAGCGGAGAAGGAACCTGTAATGCCGGTACAGAAGATACGCGGGCCTGTCAAGCCAGCGGAAAGACAGGAACAGAAACGCGTACCTGCAGTGCTTCTTGCAGTTGGGGATCGTGGGATACCAGCGGTTGTACCGACTCGGCTAAAGAATGCCCTGAAAATAGCAAACCGTCTACGAGTCAACCTTGCGGATGTAATAACGGCGGTACACAAACCCGCACGGTAACGTGTAATACGTCTACGGGTAACTGGAATACACCGGGTGCATGGAGTACGTGTAGTATCAGCGATACATGCAGTTGT
>JAGCKY010000065.1 GCA_017647245.1 Elusimicrobiaceae bacterium | reverse complement strand
GAACAACCAAAACGATATTTTAGATGTGCATCAATTGGCCGACGAACAAGGCGGCTTGGAAGCCGCACTCCGACCGGGCACATTAGACGAATTTGTCGGGCAAGACAAACTCAAAGAAAATTTGCGCATTTTTATTGAGGCGGCCCGCACACGCGGCGAGGCCTTGGACCATTGTTTATTTTATTCCCCCCCGGGCTTGGGTAAAACGACACTGGCCAACATTTTAGCCAAAGAAATGGGCGTCAATATCAAGGTAACTTCCGGCCCCGTGCTCGCGCGTCCGGGTGATTTGGCGGCGATGCTAACCACCGAACTTTCCGACGGAGATATTTTATTTGTAGACGAAATTCACCGCTTAAATCCCGCCGTGGAAGAAGCCCTGTATCCGGCTATGGAAGATTTTACTTTCTTTATTAATACCGGCAAAGGTGCCGGGTCCACCACGCTAAAGTTAGCCGTTCCTAAATTTACACTGGTTGGCGCAACCACCCGCTCGGGATTACTCACCGGACCGCTACGCGACCGCTTTGGCATTGTGTTTAATTTGGGATTTTACGAGATTAAAGAAATCACCGATATTTTGGCGCGCTCGGCGCGGCTACTCAACATTTCCGCCGACCGCGCGGGTTTGACCGAACTGGCCAAACGCTCCCGCGGGACCCCGCGTATTGCTAACCGTTTATTGCGCCGCGCACGCGACTTTGCACAGGTCAAAGGCGACGGCGTCATTACCGAAGAAATTGCAATCCTCGCCATGAACTCTTTAGACATTGATAATGAGGGCTTAGACAGCGTGGACAAACGTATTTTGGAGGCCTTAATTGACCGCTTTGGCGGCGGTCCGGTAGGCGTGGATAATTTAGCTATTGCCGTTTCCGAGGCGGTAGACACGCTGACCGATGCCATAGAGCCGTATTTAATTAAAGCGGGATTTATTGCACGTACACCGCGCGGCCGCGTGGCCACCAAAAAGGCCTATGACCACCTCGGCAAAAAACACAATGAAGGGCTGCTGTTTTAGATGAAAAAAATCATTTTACTGCTAGCGATTTTTTCTTGCGCCGCTTTTGTACACGCGGCGCAAACTGTACGTGTGCAATTAGCCGAAAATTTGAAATCCGCACAAATAAAAACATCGGGCAAGGTATATATTCAGGCGCTCAATAGCACCAAAAGATATAAAGTCAGTAAATCCGACACGTTAAATGCTTGGATTGTTTCCAAAGGGAAAATACAGCTGGGCGCATTGACGACTGGCAGTCCGATTATCATTACTCCCAGCAGCGGTGTGCAACTGACTTTTCAAAAAAATACGTACACCGGAAAACTTTATTTGATTCCGTCGGGTAGCACACTTTCTGTGGTGGAACACACCGATTTGGAAAATTATCTGCTCGGCGTACTGCCTTATGAAATGAGCCACACGTGGCCGCTGGAAGCACTTAAAGCGCAAGCAGTCGCCGCACGCACCTATACCAAAATGCAACTTAAAGAGGACAAATCCGATTTTGATTTATACAATGATGTACGCAGTCAAATGTACAAGGGCTCCGGTAAAGTATATGACAGCGTACGCAAAGCCGTCACCGCCACGCGCGGGCAAGTGCTCACCTACAAAGACAATTTATTTAACACGTACTATCACGCCAATTGCGGCGGCGCTACCGACGATGCCAAAATTTGGACCGGCAGTAAAGAGCCCACCATTAAACCCTTGCAAGGCGTGTCTTGCAAAACAGACAGCCACAGCAAAAGTTATTCTTGGAATGCCACCGTACCGCTAAAATCCATCAATAGCTTTGTAAATCAAAACGGTTTGTCCGGCAGTGTCAAAAAAATAAAAATTGCCGAGCGCACTCGCACCAAACGCGCAGTCACGTTGCAATTTACTACCGCCAAAGGCAGTAAAACTTTATCCTGCGCCAAATTCCGTTTGGCCGTCGGACCGAGCTTGCTTAAAAGTTGCAAAATTACTTCTATCAGCGCAAAAAGTTCGGGCTTCGCTTTTGCGGGCAACGGGTACGGGCACGGTATCGGTATGTGCCAAGACGGTGCTAAAGGCATGGCCGAAAAAGGCAAAAATTACAAACAGATTTTGGCACATTATTTCCCTTCGTCAGATTTGAAAACCTTATGAGGAATTATGGCTTTTGAACGCTTTAAAAAATTTAACATTGACCCCTTAATTGCCAAGCAACCCGCCACCCCGCGCGACAGTTCGCGCTTAATGGTGCTGCATCGCACAGGCGAGCAAATAGAGCACCGCATTTTCCGCGACATACATGAGTATTTTAACCCCGGCGATGTACTGGTACTCAATAACACCAAAGTGTTCCCCGCCAAATTGTTTGCGCACAAATCCACCGGCGGCAAAGTGGAAATTCTGCTCGTGCGGCCGCAAAAAGACCCGCACGTATGGACCACGCTCACGCGCGATTATAAGGAAAACGCCGAGCTGGATTTTGGCGGCGGCTTGACAGGCAAAATGCTTGGTAAAACGCCGGAAAACGAAGTGCTCATTGAGTTTAATCACGAGGATATTTTGCCGTTTTGCCGCGAACACGGCCTGATGCCGCTTCCCGTTTATATTGAAAAAGCGCGCAAGCACGAGGGCTTAACGCCCAGTTTGTCCACCGACAAAGAGCGCTACCAAACCGTATACGCCAAATACGAAGGGTCCATTGCCGCGCCGACGGCGGGATTTCATTTTACGCAGGAACTGTTGCAGAAATTAAAAGAAAAAGGTGTG
>JAGCKY010000064.1 GCA_017647245.1 Elusimicrobiaceae bacterium | reverse complement strand
CTATCGGTTAGGACGTCGGATTTTCAATCCGAAAAGAGGAGTTCGATTCTCCTAGAGGGCGTTCGCTTTTAATTACCCATTCTCAGACGAGAGTGGGTGTTTTTTTATACTTCCTCGACGACGTTTTTTGAGCAAAATGAGCAAAATGAACAAAATCTTGTATATTGTTAGTGGACCCTGTAGGTACACAGTAAATTGCCGTAAAATGCGCTTTTCTCGTCGACAAAATGTCCGTTATACTAGCCAGAATCGCTTTTACTATTTGTGACACTTAAATTCCCGGAAAATTGACTTTATGTATAATTATACTCGCTCGACGAGGAAAGCATAAGAAGTATAAAAAAATTCCCAAAAACTATGAAACTAGTGGTCACAATTTGGACACTATAATGGCACAGTTTTTTCCGTCACAAAAAGAAATTTTTGCGACTTTTATAGTGACCATTCTACATACTTTTGGACACTATAGCAAAATACCAAAAAGTAGTGATTTGGCAAAAAAAGTAAAATGAGCAAAATTACGCTAATCTTGTATATTGTTAGTGGACCCTTATGGTACACTTTAACACTAAAAAGTTCGAGAGCTAATATAATATTGAACCGCCCTTTCTATAGTGACCATGTACTTTTTAGAGCACCGTATGGTAAAAGAAAACCGCCCTTATTACTAGGAGCGGTTATTACATTCTGATTGGACTATTTAATCTAAAAAGTCATTGTAGAAAGTATAAATACAACCTGCTTCTTGTAAATCTTTCTCCATGTTATCACTTTCCGCATAAAAATAGTCCTTGGTGGCGGAAAAGAAGATTCGAACTTTTTATTTGTGGTTAGCAGAAAAAAAGGAAACGATATTGTATACATGTCTCTCGTACCCGCCGTTCAAGACATAATTCGCAATTTCGTTGTTTTGTTTTAACATTTGCTGATAACCGGTTAATAAGGAGGAGATTAGACCACTTATGATTCTCGCAATGATAAAGTATACAAGAATCCAACCATTCTTAAAAAGTGTAAAAGCCAATATTCCCATTATTGCGAAATGAATAAAAAATCTAAGGATAAACATGCCGCAAAAAATGGAAAGCATTGAAAGAGTTAATATTTTATACAAAGGGAAGATTCTACAAATTAATGCCGTTACTATTCCTACTATTAAGTTGCACCCTAGTATTTGATAGAATTTTGTATATCCTAAAAACATAATTACAAAAGTAGCAATAATTGGGCATAACTGAAGGAAATACTCTCTTCCTACGATAAGCCCTTCGCATGTTGTCAATGAATCTGGATTTAATTCTAATTCTGAATGAAGAGTTTCATCCATGGAATACTTCAACAATGCTTGCATTTGGTATATTTTTGCCATAATAAACAATTTCCTTTATTTTAAAATTTCTATAATATCCTTATACCCTTTTTCTTTTGCAATTTCCAAAGCAGTTTTCCCATCGTTATTCTTAGTATTCTTATTACATCCTTTTTCAATCAGAAGGGATACAATTTTGGGATATTTCTTCGTACAAGCTTGCATTAAAGCCGTTTCTCCCCGATCATCTGTATCGTTAATATTTGCACCTTTCTCACATAACATTTTAGCGATTCCATCCCAACCAGCCATACAAGCAATCATTAAAGGAGTCATTCCCTCATACTCAGAATGGAAGTTAATATCTGCTCCTGCAGTTATGAGTGATTCAATTCGTTCCTTAGCGTACACCACTTTTTTTACGTGGGAGAAGGTTTTTAGCGCGAGATCATAAGAACTTGTCACTGTCTTTACATCTTCCGGCGTGAAGGGCTCTTCATCCTCAAGTCTTATAGCTTGACACATGGCAAGAAATAAGGGGTTATACCCATCCTTATCTAAAGCATTAATATTAGCTCCTTTGGAAACAAGCAGTTCGATGATCTCTTTATAATTTTTGTCTGTATACTCGGTGTAGAAAATGGGTGTTTTCCCACTATGAGCACGAGCATTTGGATCCGCTCCGAGTTCAAGAAGAGCTTTGACAGCTGGCACTTTCCCCATCATTACTGCTACATGTAAAGGGGTCTCCCCTTTAGCAAAACTTGCATGATTTACATTAGCTCCCCTCTCCACCAAAATTGAAATAATTTCTGGGTCCCCATAAAGTGCGGCAGAAAATAAAATAGTCCATCCGCTTTTTGGTTCTACGAGATTGATATCTTTTATTGTTTGCAGAGCATTCTTGGCTCTTTCCGTATTGTGATCCTTCAGAGCATCATGAAACTCCCTCATGCTAGAAGCAAGTTTAAAACGTTTTACTAGCATTACAATTCCTACAACTGCAAAGAAAATTACGACAATCCAAAATTGTGCATTTTCACTCATAAATTCTCCTTTCCTAGTATTGTAGCACATTTGAAAGTCCGCCAAAACAAGCCCCGAAATCGGCCCACAAACGGGGTTTAAGGTCAAAGACCGGGGTTTCCCCGCACATGTGGGGTATTTTTGGTGCGTGGGGCAGAATTGCCAAAAAGCACTAATCCTTGCTACGCACACCAGAAACTCGAACTAGCCGAGTGCCAAAATGATAATGGGAAGTTCGAAAAATTATAATAAAAGAATGGTACACCAAAGTGGACACCCTCTCGACGGTAGTTCGGCGCACCTAGAGGGCGTTCGATTTAAATTACCCATTCTCAGACGAGAGTGGGTTTTTTCTTATACTTCCTCGACGACGTTTTTTGAGCAAAATGAGCAAAATTACGCTAATCTTGTATATTGTTAGTGGACCCTGTATGGTACACAGTAAATTGCCGAAAAATGTGCTTTTCTCATCGACAAAATATCCGTTATATTAGCACAAATCGCTTTTACTATTTGTGACACTCAAATTCCCGAAAAATTCTCTTATAGTATAATTATACTCGCTCGACGAGGAAAGTATGAGAAGTATCAAAAAATTTCCGAGAACTATGAAAGTAGTGGTCACAGTTTGGACACTATAACACTCAAAAGTTCTATGCCCAATATAATATCGAACCGCCCTTTTTATAGTGCCCATTCTACATACTTGCGGGCACTATATCCACAACAAACCTTCCTCAAGGCAACACATACTATTTTTGGCCAAAGCGCCATTTCAGTATCAAGGGATATAGCGCCACAATGTAGAAAGTTAAACAGGCGGCCCAGGTAAAACAGCCCATAGGGGCCCCTAATAAATGTTTAAGGGGCTTTTCGGTATACTCTAGTAAAAGATATAAAGGGATTAGTCCAATCATTCCATATACAATGCCCTTCATATGAAGGCCGGTTGCTTGAAAGCGAATCCATGTTTTCTCAATATAGCGCGCAAGACAAAAGGCAAACAACCCCCCTATGCTTTCAAACCCGCTGTGTATGGCTTTGCGGGGGCTAACTAGTAATTTTCCATCTACATAATCCATAGGGTAGGATTTATAATAGATATATCCCAACGCTATCAAACAGGCTACCGCTGTGATAAGCAAAATGCGGTTTTCGTTTTCCGGATGTTGTTGCAAATATCCGCCCAACTTCCAAACACCGCACAAACATACCACACTTAGTATAAGCCCAACGAGCACATCTTGCGGCGTGTGTACCCCTAAATAATTGCGTGAAAACCCTGTTAACAAAGCCGCCAGGACACATAAAACAACGAGCCATTTGGTTTTTTTATGTTGCCATAAAGTTACCGAGGCCCCCAAATAAATGGTAGTTGCCATGGAAGTATGCCGGCTAGGGAAGGAATAACTAGACGGCAATTTACCTGCCGGAACTACGCGTGGATCTCTTACCCATGGACGATAGACGCAAGCGGTTAGTTTAATAAGGGCGGTCAAAGCAAGACATACATAAAGCGAGGCCAAGGTTAACAGTCCGCGCCGTTTATCCCAGCACCAATAAATCAATATAGGCAATAAAAGCGCGTAAGAGGACCCAAACGAAGAAACCCCTTGCATAAACGTGGTCCAACCGTCATGCGCAGTGATTCTAATATCTTGCAACCAAAGAAGATAAGTAATATCCATACGCAACCACACTACCCGTTACAAAACGGCACAGATTCCAAACAAGAGCGAAAACCCCACTAACATCATAATCGGCGTATCCATGGAATGGGGCGAAAAAGCTTCCGCAAACGTCATTACCGGCGGGAATACTACCACCGCCGTCCAAAATTCCTGCGGGCTAGCAAATTGTCCCCTATATAAGACAAGAAATAATAATGCACAAATATATACACAGGCACTGCCGGCGTAAGAACGCACGTACCGATTTTTCATATTCCACGACGGAACGACATATTTCTTTTTTCCTAAGTAAGTTCCCACAGGCTCGGCTAATCCGTCCCCGATAGCTACAGTAAAAACCACCACAGCCGCAAGTAATGGCAAACCTAAATAGGTTTCAAACACTTGTTTAAAAATAGTAATAATCAACAGTCCGGGGAGCATATTGCCCAGCACAATCCATTTGAGTGTATTGGGCCGGTCTTCCACCCGGTCTAATGAGTTAAACTGCAACATAAAAAAAGTGGAGCGTTCGCGTATGGGTTTTATCAGTATCAAAAACATTAAAAGTACAAATAAAGATTCCCATAAATGCGGCAAAATCCCCAACGGTTCTGTCGGCGGGCTCAATAGCGGCACTAAATACGCCGCAAAGTGTTGGATTTTACGGGTATAGTTAACTTTAAACCAACCATTTTTAGAGGTCATAATATACCCTTTTGCATCTACATGGCAGTAGTGACGGCATAATAAGCCGCCCCCCAACGCCAACATCATCATGACAAACAGTTTTACGCCCGTCATCATGAAAAACCTGCGCGCTTCAAACAAATGCGGGTCTGCAACAATTGTCCAAATAAGCAATAGGACAAACAACACAAGCCACAAAATCAAAAACTGTAAATCAAATGTTTTCGTCCATTTTTCATCATAATTGCCAGCTACTTCCCCCGGCATAAGTACTTTTTGTTCCATAAGAAGCCCTCTATCATGTGTTTTATTTATTTTAGCATATTCAGCTGAGAGGACAAGAAATAGCATAAACCCATTTGTCTTAAGTTCCTAGCCCAGAATTTTCTCACATGTAGGGTATTCTTGGAACGTGAGGCAGAATTGCCGGTAGTCGCTAATCTTTGCTACGCACTGGTGAAACTCGAACTAGCCAAAGTGTCAAAATAATAATGGGAAGTGCGAAAATAAATAATAAAAGAAGGGTACACTATAGTGGACACGCGCTCGTCGGTAGTTGGACGCGCCTAGAGGGCGCCATTTTTTAATGTTTAGAACGCTTTTAGCGTTCTTTTTTTGCGCCCATTTTACATATTTATTGGCATAACAACCCCTCACATTTTCTGCAAGAGGTTGTTATGAAATGAGGGTATCAATGTGGTGTTTTGTATCCTGTAAGATTTGCGTAACATCTGCATTTTCAACGTCTAAATTTTCGGCCTTAATACAATATATTTCCGGTATAGCATAAAACTTCTCTGCCAATTCTTTTACATAGCCGTAGCCATAGGCGTCATTCACAATAGGGCCTCCGGCTGTTGTTACGTAGTAGAGTTTTTTGGCTTTACAAAGGCCGTAGGGGTTGCCATTCTGGTTATAGGCAAAGGTTATACCGACAACATTGATATTTTCAATATAAGTTTTGAGAAGTGCCGGAAAGGATAAATCCCAAAACGGGGCCGCAATTACGATAGTATCCGCCACCGCAAATTCTTTAGCTAACCGGAATAGGGGATGATTAAAATCTTGCTTATTTGCCAATACAGTTCGCTGTTCAAGCATTTCCTCACTGAGCGGCAATAAGGAGGTTTTTGTAAGATCTCGCTCCTGCACATTGCCATTAAACTTAGTCAAAAGATAATCCGCAAGCATTTTTGTGCGGGAATCTTTTCTCGGGCAAGCATTGATAAATAAGATGTTCATAAGTTTATTGACGCGGTGTAATGGCCCCTACCGGACAGGCAAAGCGACATAGTCCACACCCTACGCAACGTTCCTCATTGACCTCAACGTATCCATCGATTAACTGCAAGGCGCGGTGTTCCGATTCTTCGCAAATCGTTACGCATTTGCCACAACGCCCACATGTTAAGTGGTTAATCTGCGGGTAAGTAAGTGGCGTTTTTTGTAGTGCTTTGTGCGCGGTAAGCAACTCAGCCGCTTTGTTTTTTAGTGCGTTAATATCTACAAATCCCTTTTCGTCCAAATAGTTCTGTAGTCCCTTGAGCATGGGCCCGATAATCTTATATCCGTTTAACATTACTTCCGTACAAATTTGTACTGCATCTGACCCAGCGGCAATATATTGTGCAGCATCTTCCCAAGTGGAAATACCACCCTGTCCCAAGATAGGCAACTTACTCGCTTGGCGCAACTGCGCAACACAACGTAGTCCAATCGGGCGCACAATGGGTCCGGAACATCCACCAAAAGTCGTTTTACCGTTTACATCCAACATAGGGCGCAATGTGTTCAAATCTATTCCCATAAATCCCTGCACCGTATTGATAGCAGCAAGACCGTCTGCTCCCGCTTTCTCTACGGCGCGTCCAATAGCAGCAATGTTGGTTACATTGGGCGAAAGTTTTACAAAAACGGGCTTTTGTGCCATTTCTTTCACCCAACCCATAATCTGAGCCGACACTTCTGCATCCGTGCCGATAGCCATGCCGATACCCTTTTCCGGCATTCCGTGCGGACAAGAAAAGTTTAACTCAAACGCATCAGCCGGTGTATCATTTAAGGTTTTAACAAGCATCTGCCACGTAGTTTTATCCACCGGCGACATGATACTGGCAATAATCACTTTAGAGGGATGTTTGTGTTTGAGATATTTGATCCCTTCGCACCAATATTTTACAGTTTGGTGGCTTAAAAGTTCAATGTTTTGAAACCCAATAATGCGCTTTTTATCCGTCAATACCACATAGCGTGGGGATGCCTCATTCATTTCCAAATCGTCGGGAGTAATGGTTTTAAGTACGGCCCCTCCCCATCCCATTTCAAACGCCTTATCAATGCTTTCAATCTGCGCGGTCGGCGGTGCGGACGCGAGTAAAAACGGGTTCTCAAAATCAATACCTAAAATGTTAGTGGATAAAGTGGCCATGTTGCCTCCCCTCATTTTTATTGTACTACATTATATCCGCACCTATCTCTATCCTCTTCAATGGTAGTAGAAAATAGTGTATATTTTTCATGCATGTTGGACTTTGGGGATTTGATAGGGGAATAGAAAGCCCCGTATTTACGGGGCTCTTTAATGTTAAGTAAACGATTTCATTCGTCCTATTTTCCGGACAATACCGCCATCACAAATGTCCACGTGTTTTCAAAGGCGGCATGGGCCACGTTCTCCCAAAAATTTTCGTATTGTTGCGCGTTATTGGTTTCTTTACCAACCACGTCGCTAATTATACGGAAACTCAAAAACGGCACCTGATACATATAGCATACCTGCGCAAATGATGCCGATTCCATATCGCACGCCAACGCATGCGGGAACCGCTGCACAATAGATTGCAATGCTTGCGGGTCGGTAATAAACTGCTCGCCGGTACAAATCAACCCCGCGTGTACCGGGCGGGAAAAACGCCCTTCTTGTTGCAACGCTTCCACGGTGGCAAGCAGATTTTTATCTCCCTGGAAAAAGGAAGGAAGCCCTTGCACTTGGCCCCACTCGTTTTCCGGGCCGCAAAATACGTCATGATGAACGTACTGACTGCCGGCTACCACGTCTAACGAATTTAATTGCGGGTTCAATCCTCCGGCCACACCCGAATTGATAATTGCATCCGGGGCAAAGCGATTAATTAATTCTACCGCACACGCAGCCGCATTGACTTTGGCAATTCCGCTCTGCGTAACAATCAGGTCGTTACCGTTTTGGCAAAAGCGGTAAAAAACAAACGGACCGAACTTCCGTTGTTCAGCACCCGGTAGCCGGGCCAAAAGTTGCTTTCGTTCTTTTTCAAGCGCACAAATAATTCCTATTTTCATACTTATATTGTGGCATAATTGGCGCGCAAGTACAACAAATTTTAATGACGGCTTTTATCCATTGCTTCATATTTCTCAAAGTAGCAAGAAGTCTACTTAACAGACAATTTTTCTACCACTTCGGGGAGTGGTTTTGGGTAATGGGCAAACTGATTAAACCGCTTAAGGACTAATCTTTGCTACGCACGTGTGAAACTCGAACTAGCCAAAACCCACCGATGATAACACCGAGTGAGAAAACAGAGTATAAGAACCAGGGTACACCAAAGTGGACACCCTCTCGTCGGTAGTTCGGCGCACCTAGAGGGCGTGTTGTTTGTGTTGCATACGTACTCCTTGTAAACCTCGCGCCCTGGGTGTGGGGTTTTTTTTGGATAAATTTCGCCCGAAGAAGCGTGCAGCAAATACAGCGCACGGCTGGAAATGTTTTCGCACTTACTTAGCGAAACCGAGAGACGAAGTACAATTCAAAAAGACGATATTTAATAAGCGTATTTTTTGTTATATGGGGTGGTTTTCCCGGTTTCATTTTGGCATATCTTATCACGCATATCGGAAACGCCGTCCTTTGTATCTCTGTATTTGCAATAGTAG
>JAGCKY010000063.1 GCA_017647245.1 Elusimicrobiaceae bacterium | reverse complement strand
TTCGTTCATATATTCATTTTTCGCCAGCGACTGCAAAAGCTTATCCACAAAGCTGTAATGCGTTTCTTCGTATTGCAAAGATTCGTTTTCAAATTCCGCAATTTCCGCCGCCTCTTTATCGGTCGCTTTATCGGAACGGAAATATACTTCAAACCCGTTGGGTGTGGGGCGTTTGGCCGCGTTTGTGTGCACGGACATAAATAAATCGGCTTTATATTCATTGGCCATTTTACTGCGGCCCGCCAACGTGACAAAGGTATCATTATCGCGCGTTAATTTCACATCAAAATTTTGCTTTTTCAAATAATTGTACAGGTGCTTGGCAACCGCCAAATTTAATTCTTTTTCACGCGCACTGCCTTTGCGTACTGCGCCGGGGTCTTTACCGCCGTGGCCCGGGTCTATTACAATGCGGATCTTATCTTTGGAAACAGCTTTCATCACCGGGAGCGGCGCGGCACTAATGGTAGGTGGCACGGCCGCCGTCATCACAGGTGCTTGCGTGACGCCTGCTGCCGTAGCATGCAAATCTAATTCTTCCGCATCATCTTCTTCTTCACTTAATACACTGGGCACCAGTGCTTCACTTTCCGGCTCTGCCGCCACCACCGACGGCTCTAATACCGTCCGGTCCGCCGCAGGAGCAACCGGTTTAGCAGATACGCTTACCACGACGCCGTGTGCGGTGTCGGTCGTTTTCCATTGTTTGCCTTGCGTACCTAAAATAATTTCCAATACAGTATCTGCGCCGCGTTGCGACAGCGTAAATGAACGTACAAAAGAATCTTTGGGCCGTTGCGTAGCGGTGCGTTTTAAAATGGCATTGGGAAAAGTAACTTGCAGGGTATGCCCGTTGACCTGTTTGAGCGAGTACGCAGAGGAATTGCGAAGTGTAAAGCGCAACTCATCTTGCTCGGTCAGTTGGGCCACTTCATCTAATGCTACATTGTAGTGTTTTTCCACTACCAGCGCATTATTTTCAAATGTAATTTCACGGTCTAATGCTTGTTGCACTTGCGGCAGTAAGAAAAATTCCACCGGCACATAAATCCGCCCGCCCGAAACGGTTACTTCTACCGGAAGTTTGTGCAGCTCGGCATTGATGAAGATATCGCGTGACGGAGCGCTCAAAATGGCATACATTCCCGGGAAAGCTACTTTAAGCTGCCGCGCCGCAGAAAAAAGTTCCACCGTGCCGCCGATTTTTTTGGTGGTGCTTTGTGCGTCTAACAAAGTATGCCCGTTGGCTTTAATAGAAGCCACCGTGCCCTTATTTTTGCCGAGCACCAAGACGCTTGTTTTTCCCTGCGCAAACGCAGGAACACAAGCCAAAGCCCACACCAGCAAACACAGCAGAATTTTTTTCATAATAGAACCGCACGGACACGCCGTGCGGTATATATTACTCTAATACGATTTTGTAATCTTCCCACGAAAGTTGCGGGTCAGACTGAATTTTAATAGAACGGCGGATATTTTCTTCAATATCGCTTTGTCTGGCTTTGACCGCTTCGGCCAAAACCGGGTGCAACACCACACGCAACACTCCGCCCGGGCGGCCATTGGTCAAATCATAAATTTCGCGCTGTATTTTAATGCGCATACTTTCCGCAGAAAGTACGCGGCCCGAGCCGTGGCATTGCGGACATTCTTCGCTGATAAAACTGCCCGTGCTTTCGCGTTTGCGCTCGCGCGTCATTTCCACCAGTCCCAAACGGGTAATGGGTAAAATGCGGATTTTAGCACGGTCACCGCGTACGGCATTTGCCAATGCTTCCACCACACGGTGGCGGCTGGACGCTTTGCGCATATCAATAAAATCAATTACAATAATTCCGCCGATATTGCGCAAACGCAACTGGTGCGCAATTTCCTGCGCGGCTTCAATGTTCGTTTGCGTAACGGTTTCTTCTTGTGATTTACTGCCGGTAAATTTGCCCGTGTTCACGTCAATAGCGCACAAACTTTCCGCCTCTTGAATAATGATACTGCCCCCGTTAGGAAGCGGCAATTTGATTTTGCGCAGATTATCAATTTCCGGCTCAATACCGTATGCTTCAAAAATCGGCGTTTTGCCTTTGTAAAGTTTTACGCGGTCTTCCAATTCCGGTGAATTTTTCTTCACAAAGTCCAACACACGCTCATAATCTTTTTCATTGTCTAACAAGTATACTTTTGCATTTTCGGACAGCACATCGCGCGCTACTTGTAACACCGCGTCCATATCTTCATGCAACAAAGCCGGAGACGGCAATGTTTCAAATTTTTTCATGATGGACTGCCATTGGCGATACAAGTATTTTACTTCGCGCTCTAATTCTTCTTTGGTGGCTTCTTCGGCCTCCGTACGCACGATACAACCCATGCCGTTTAAATGCTTTTGCGCCAGTTCCTGCACAATATCATTGAGTTTGTGGCGCGCTTCGCTGTCTTCAATGTTTTTAGATACTCCTACAAAACTTTGATGCGGCGTAAGCACCAAATACCGCCCCGGTAAAGTGACGTCCATCGTTACTTTCATACCCTTGGTGCCAATGGCATCTTTAACGACCTGCACCATAATTTGCTGGCCTTTTTTGAGCACTTTATCAATGTTTTTTCTATCTGCGCCCAAAATATCGGAAATGTAAAGATAGGCATTTTTTTCATAGCCGATATTGGCAAACGCACTGGAAATACCCGGCAATACATTTTCCACCGTAGCTTTATAAATGTTGCCCACGATATTTAACGAACCTCTGCGTTCCCACATCAGTTCATTGATACGGTCGTTTTCCAAAATCGCAATACGCGTTTCTTCAAAAGAAGTATTAACTAATACTTCTACTTTCGGTGCTTCTTCCATGTTTTTGTTCATACGACAAATCCTCTTACCATATCGCGTGCAATTTTCCTTCTCCGTCACGCCAATATAGTTTTTCCCTTGTAAATTTAAGTTCCGACAAGGTAAATTCTTCCGCGGCCGGCACCGGGATATTCAGCCACGCCGCTATCACATGTTCGGGCTTGGCCATTTTATCTGCGTGCTTTTGCAAAAGCAGTTCTAACTTGTCAGGTTGGGGTTGCGTCACAGACAGGATAAAAGGTTTCAAGTCGCGCTGCATACTCATCCCGCTGTCCGCCACCACCGATACGTATATGTGTTGCTTGCGGAAAAATTCTTCCGCGCAGTTTGCAGGAGTGTAGAATGAAAAATCTCCTTGCACACTGTACTGCATAACTTCCGCCAAATTCATCACGGAGGGCAACGCATACGGCACACGCCGCACACACAAAACGCGTACTCCGTCCAAGGCGGATTTTACTAAAGCAGCCTGCGCATCTGTCTCTTTTACGGGAGCAGAAAAATACAGGTCTGCCACTTCACCGAGGCTGTATTGCTTATATCCCAAAGCAGGACCATAAGCCAACCGCGGCCAACTCTTAT
Source organism: Elusimicrobiaceae bacterium (assembly GCA_017647245.1). Lineage (GTDB taxonomy): Bacteria > Elusimicrobiota > Elusimicrobia > Elusimicrobiales > Elusimicrobiaceae > Avelusimicrobium. The sequence continues at coordinate 15,659 of JAGCKY010000063.1, read as the reverse complement.
TTACTTTTGCGGGTTCAAAAGGCAACCCGCTGCGCAAAACCATCTCGCGCAAAATGGTCATAATACGTTTGTGGTCAGGACATCCCGCCACACTAAACCCTACACGCATTTTATAAATTTTTGGGGCTATGTTCATACTCTTTTCTAATCACCCGGAAGTAATACGGCGCATATAGACAGATTGCACCACACCCAGTGCCAGCATGCTTGACACCAGATTAGACCCCCCGTACGAGATAAACGGCAACGGAATCCCCGCCACCGGAAATAGCCCAATCAGCATGCCAAAGTTTATCAGCATATAGGTTAAAAACATTCCAAAAATGCCGCTACACACCAAATAGCCGTAGCGATCACTGGCCATATACGCAATTGCTACAATGCGCCATAAAATTAATAAATAAAGTGCTAATACCGAAAGTGTACCCCACAGGCCAAGTTCTTCGCCCACTACTGCCAAAATAAAATCGGTGTGTTTCTCCGGTACAAAACCCAAGCGCGATTGTGTGCCTGAAAATAAACCTTTTCCCCATACGCCGCCTGAACCCATGGCAATTTGCGCTTGTCGCACATTGTAAGACGCGCCTTGCGGGTCAGACTGCGGGGCTAAAAAGGCTTCCACGCGTTTGCGCTGATATGGTTTCATTTGACGGTCCACAAATACCGAGCCGAAAAAGCCCGCCAGAATCACCAGACCTACCATGACAATGGAAAATACCGGTAGGGTAATACGCCATTGTTTAAAAATCCACCATACCAGGTATCCCAACACAACCAGTACGCCTACAAATCCCAGCATATACCAAACATTAGAAGATAAATCCGCAAACACATTTAGCATGGCATAATCGCGCAGTTCCGGATGCAAATATAAGTACGTCCACGCCAAGGTAAAAAATCCCGCTGTAGCCGCAAACACTAATAACATCGCCAAATAAAAAACATTTACCCCGGCGCAATACAATAAAACCAATAACGCCGGAAAGGTAATAACAATAGAAGAAAAATCCGGCTGTAACATAATCAACCCAAACACCGGCGCAATTAAACAGCCCAGCAAAATTAATGTGCGTACATCGCGGATACGACGGCCCTGCCGGTCTAAAAATGCCGCTGCCACCAAAATAACTAACACGCGGCATAATTCTGCCGGTTGAAAAGAAAAAAATGGCAACACGAACCAAGATTTACTGCCGCGCTGGTATGTACCAAATAAAAGCACTCCGACCAATAACGCCCAAATAATTCCATACAAGGGTTTCCATTGTTCATCAAAAATTTGATAATTAAAACTGCGCCCTACAAAAAAGGCCATTAATCCCAGCGGCAACGCAATCAAATGCGTGCGGACCACCGCATTGGAAAAACCCAACGTGTTTACTGCAGACATAATACACAAAAGCCCCAACACCGCCAACCCTATCATCGCACCAAATAAGGTTCTGTCCAATGTGCTTTTTTGTGAGGTAGATTTGTAAGCTGTCATATTAATCTCCCAACACTTCTGTTTTTTCTTGCGCAGCAGAATGCTGTGATTGTTCCGTCTTAAAATAAGCTTCTAACATTTGCCGCGCCACCGGGCCTGCCACGCCCGAACCGCTTTTACCAAATTCTACAAATACCGCTACGGCAATTTCCGGTTTACCGCCTTCCCGCCCGGCAAAAGCCAAAAACCAACCGTGGTCATCCCCGTGCGGATTTTGCGCCGTACCTGTCTTACCGTACACGTCCAATCCTTTAATTTTTACACGCCGCGCCGTACCGGTATCTACCGTATGCTTTAATGCTTTGTACACTAAATCCCATGTGCCCGGCGCAATATCTACACTACCGATTTGTTCGCTTTTTCCTTGCGTAAGTACTTTGCCCGTATGCGGATTAACCACGCGGTCCAAATAATACGGCTTCCATACTTTGCCGCGGCTGGCCAGCGTAGCGGCATATTGAGCCATTTTAATAGGGGTAACCAACAGCTCACCCTGTCCGATAGACAAGTTAAGTGTATCGCCCACAAACCAAAAAGAGCGGTTTCGCGCCCGCCGAGTCGGGCCGTATAAATTACCCGCCTTTTCGCCGGGCAAATCAATGCCGGTCGGTTGTCCAATTTGAAACATACGTTGTATTTTCTCAATGGCCGCCGGACCGATTTGCGCCGCCACTGTATAAAAATAGACATCACACGAAGCCGCCATCGCACCGAAAAAATCTACCGGTCCGTGCGTACTCCAACACTTAAACACGCGCGATCCCGCATCATAATGCCCCGGACAATAAATTATTTTTTTCGGATCAAAACCGCCTTTCTCTATCGCCGCAATGGCAGTAATAATTTTAAAAGTAGACGCCGGCGGATAAATACCTTGCACCGCCACATTATATTCGCTGATTTTTTTGGACTTTACTTCCGGCTCGTCTGAATAAGGAATAAACATCTCCGGGTCAAAAGACGGTGCGGTAGCTAACGCAAGCACGGCTCCCGTACGCGGGTCCAATGCCACCGCCGCGCCGCGGCCCGTAAGAGAATTTTTAAGCCCTTCTTCTGCGGCACGTTGTACATCGTAATTTAACGTTAAATAAATATCTGCTCCACCACGCCATTTGCGGTCTTCAATGACGCGTTTGACCCGCCCGCGGTAATCTACTTCCAAATATACTCCGCCGTCGCGTCCTTTGAGTTCTTTCTCAAATTTTTTCTCCAGTCCGTTTTTACCTACTTTGGCATTTAAGCGGTAATCCAAAGTCAGATCGCGGTTTTTCCAATCCCGTCCTTCCATACTGCCCAAATACCCGATTAAATGGCTGGCAAACGGTCCGTACGGATAACTGCGTTTGTTTTCTTCCAATAAATAAATACCGGGATAATACAATTGCAATTCTTTTAGCCCCATGGTACTTTTGGGGGATAAATTTTCGGCCAACGCAACCGCTTTACCGCTTTTTAAAGCTTGATCTAATTTTTTGGATACTTCTTCAGGCGTGCTGTTTAAACGCGGCGCTAAATCATTGGATAGACGCGTTAAATAATCTTTTTCTTTCGGCCCCGCACCCAAGTAATATAAGTTAAACGCAGGCGCATTTGCCGCCACCGCTTTTTCATCTGCCGTAAAGATGCGGCCGCGCGGCGCGGTTTGGTACAAAATTTGTGTGCGGTTTTGTTCAGCTAATTGCAGATAATGATTGTGTCGCAGTAATTGAATATCTGCCAAACGCAAAGCCACCACCGCACCGGCCAGACCGGCCAGCACAAGCAGTGATTTCAGACGGTTATTAAATAAAATTTTTGTACTAGCCATTAATAGGTCCGTTTATATGCAAACGCATGACGTACCGCCCAAAATACCCCGGGCGCCACCAGTGTGCTGACCACAATTCCGCCCACAAACGGAAACAAGCCGCTCCACGCGGAAAATCCCGCAAATAGCTTCAACAATAGTAAATTAGCCAACGCCGCGAAAGTTTCCAATATGCAAACACATACCATTTGCGGAACGACGGAATCAAAATCCAAGCGGCTTTCTAACGCATACACCAGCGTGGCACACAAAGTGAAAATCAACGCGTGATGCCCAAATAATTTTACACCGAAAAAATCCAAAAACAAGCCGCACAAAAACGCCGTGGGATATCCATATTCCGGTTTTACAAAAGCACATACCGCTATGGCAAACACGAGCATAAAATTTAAACTCATTCCCCAGCCGCCCGATACAGCCATTAAAGCCCAATGCAACACGGTGGCTACCAAAAAGAATAAAAATAATTTCAGTGCGCTGTGCATTATTTGGTTTCCTCCCGGTGTGTTAAAATAAATAGTTCCTGTATTGCCGCCGCGGTTACTGCGGGCTCCACCCGTGCGGTAAGCGAGGAATTGATACCATCTGTGCGTTCTATTTCCGCAATCTTCCCCACCAAAATTCCCGCCGGAAAAATACTGCTCGCAGAAGATGTATAAACTGTTTCTCCTTCTTTTACGGTAGACAAAAGCGGTAAGTATTTCATCTTGGGTAAGGCCGCACCGGAACCAGTTAACAATCCTTCTTCTCCCGACGGGTCAGCATACACTACGGCAGAAAAATCTTCATCGCGCAGTAATAACACTTTGGCCGTATTTTCCGTTACTTCTACCACCACTCCGGCCAAAACAGGTTGTCCGCCTTGTTGTGCAATTACCGCCGAACGCTCCTGCACGCCGCTGGCAGTCCCTTTATCCACTACTACGCTATTCCATTGGCTCGGCTCGCGGTAAGCGGTTTTAGCCCATACGCCGTTCCAGGACGCAGGTGCTTGCAAAGTAAGTGCGGTATTAAGCCGTGCGTTTTCTTTAAAAATTTCACGCGCTTGTTCGTTTTGCAATTGCATTTGGCGCAGTTGCTCTTTGAGCCGCTCATTTTCGCGGTGGGTATCTAATAATTCTTGCACGGTATCGCTGACACCTTTGGCATATTCCACCGTTTCATGTGCCGCACGAATTTGAGGAATAAAAACATATGAAAGCACTGCTTTTACCGACGAAACAGGACCTTCCAACGGTAGCACCATCAGCAGTAGCGACACAAACACAAACACCCCCGGCAGAATTTTTCTGCGGCGGCTGCCGGACGACATTTGTTTTTTTGTTTGCGAAACCTGTTTCATTTTTTAACGTTCACACGCGCAATTTATTTTTAAACAAAAAAGCGGACAAAGTTCCCTAAAAAGAACCTGCCCGCTTGATTGCTGGTATAATACTAATAAGATTTATTTTTGTTGCCAAAGAAACGAGAACCTTTCTCATTAAGTTGTTCTAGGTATTTTCCGGTACCTAATGCCACACAACTTAACGGGTCGGCCGCGCGATGCACAGGGATATCGGTTTCCTTGCGGATTAAATCGGTAATCCCACGCAACAAACTGCCGCCACCGGCCACAACAAGTCCTCTGTCCACCAAGTCCGCGGCAAGCTCCGGCGGGGTTTCTTCCAGCGTGCTCTTGATTACATCAATGATAAGCCGCACCGGTTCCATTAAGGATTGGCGGATTTCTTCGGATGTAACGGTAAGCGTACGCGGCAAACCCTGCGTCTGATCGCGTCCTTTTACTTCCATGGTTTTTTCTTCTTTGAGCGGATAGACCGAACCTAAATTGATTTTTACTTCTTCGGCGGTCGTCTCCCCAATAATCAAATTGTATTTTTTGCGGAAATACTGCACGATGCACTCGGTTAATTCGTCGCCGGCTACGTCAATGGATTTGGCTACTACCATGCCACCCAGTGAAATAACCGCCACTTCGGTCGTACCTCCGCCGATATCTACAATCATGCTGGCGTGCGGTTCTGCAATAGGCAAATCCGCACCCATGGCCGAAGCCATAGGTTCTTCAATCAAATACACCTCTCTGGCACCGGCTTGCCGGGCCGCGTCATCCACGGCCCTGCGTTCTACACCGGTAATATCAGAGGGAATGCCAATGACAATTCGGGGTCGCAATAAACTGCGGCGGCTGTGTACGGCGCGGATAAAATAGCGTATCATCTCTTGCGTCACTTCAAAATCGGCAATTACGCCGTTTTTCATCGGACGCACAGCTACGATATTAGCAGGCGTGCGGCCCAACATTTGTTTGGCCTTTTTGCCCACTGCTTTTACCTCGCCGGTTTCTCTGTCCACGGCTACAACAGACGGCTCGCTAAGCACAATGCCTTTGTCTTTGACGTAAATCAGACAGTTGGCCGTGCCCAGGTCCATACCCAGGTCAGAAGAAAACAAGCCTCCCAAATAGTCAATTACCATTTAGTCCACCAATTTAATAATAGCCATCTGCGCGTTATCGCCCTGACGTACGCCAGCACGATAAATGCGGGTAAATCCGCCCGCGCGGTTTTGGTAACGAGATGCCAACACTTCAAATAATTTTTTGTAAGCGTTTTTATCTTTTACAGTTTCCTTGACAGCCAAATGATTATTAGCTTTGGCCAAGGTAATTAAACCTTCCACTACGCGGCGTACTTCTTTTGCTTTGGGTAGGGTGGTTTTTACTTCTTCGTGCAAGATAATGCTGGTAGCCATATTTTTAAGCATGGCATTCTTGTGGGAAGAAGTTTTGCCGAGTTTACGGTATCCTGTATTTTTAATCATCTTTACAATCCTTTACGGGTACTACCCTTAAAATTTCATACCCAACGTCAAATTCATTTCGTTGAGTTTTTCTTTGATTTCTTCCAAAGACTTGGCACCGAGATTTTTGATCATCTGCAAGTCGCCTTCGGTGAGTTTTACCAAATCGCGCACCGTGCCGATGTTCTCGGATTTCAAGCAATTAATAGAACGAGAAGAAAGTTCAATCAGGTCAATGGGCTGATTGAGGGTTTCGTCCAATTTGGAATTAATCGGGGTGGCTCCGCTGACGCTGCCCGTCATGGAAATCGGTTCCGCTTCTTCGTCCATACCGGTGCTGACAGCTACCGTACCAGGTTCTTCGCCTTCAATGGTGAAAATGTGCAAAGAACCCGACAACAATACTGCCGCACGATGTAACGCACGGGCCGGCTCTAATGTACCGTCGGTGGTGATTTCCAAAATCAAGCGGTCATAGTCGGTTTTCTGTCCGACACGGGCCGGTTCCACGTCATAGTGTACTTTGACAATGGGTGAAAATAATGCATCTACGGGAATAAATCCGGCAGGGCGTTGGATTTTCGCTAAATCTTCCGCCGGGACATAACCCTTGCCGCGGGAAATTTCAATTTCCATTTCCAATTTGCCGCCGACTTCCAAAGTAGCAAGCTGTAAGTCTTTGTTAATGATGCTTACGCCGTCTACTTCTTCAATATCGGCCGCAGTAACCGGACCGGATTTAGTAGCTTGCAAAGTCACATATTCGCGGTTTTTGTTATCCATTTTGACACGCAACTGTTTGAGGTTGAGCAAAATGTTGATAACATCTTCGCGCACATTGGGTAGTGTGCTAAATTCGTGAATAGCACCCGTGATGCGCACGGCTGTGACGGCTGCGCCTTCCATACCGGAAAGTAAAATGCGCCGTAGCGAATTACCTACTGTATGACCATAACCGCTTTCATACGGTTCTGCGGTGAATTTACCGTAGAAATCCGAAGCGGTTTTTTCATCCAAGTGAATCTTCTGAGGAAGAACTAATTCATTAAAAGCCATTTCAGCCTCCGCGATTATTTAGAGTAGTATTCTACAATCAGCTGCTCATTGACAGGATAGGACATTTCCGCCCGGTCCGGCCAACGCAGCAATTTGCCCGTCAACTTCTCCGCATCAAATTCCAAAAAGCTGGGACGTTGGTTGCGTTTTTCGGCTTCCAAAAGTCCTTGCTTAATCATTGCGTTTTCCGCCAAGGAAGCTTTCAAAACTACCTTGTCGCCCGGTTTGACTTGGAAAGAAGGAACGTTGACGGCTTTGCCGTTTACAGTTACCGCACCGTGCAGCACTAATTGGCGTGCCGTCTTCAAAGAGACCGCAAAACCTAAGCGGCGCACGATGTTATCCAAGCGGGTTTCCAACAAACGCAAGAAATTTTCACCGGTTTGACCTTGCAATTTAGCAGCTTTGTCAAACATATTGCGGAACGGAATTTCAGACATACCGGATTGAAAGCGGGCTTTCTGTTTTTCTTGCAGACGCACACCATATTCGGACAATTTGGTGCGGCGCGCTTTACCGGCGGCTTTTCCGCCACGCACTTTGGCTGAGGCCAATTTGTCAATGACACAGTTGGTATAGCATTTGGTGCCTTTGAGGAATAATTTACAATCTAATTTTCTGCATTTTTTGCAGCTAGCTTCTGTATTTCTGGACATAGATCTTATACTCTCCGTGCTTTAGGGGGTCTGCATCCGTTATGCGGGATGGGCGTTACGTCTTTGATAGAGGAAACCGTTAAGCCGGCTTGTTGAATAGCACGTACGGCGGTTTCGCGTCCTTGACCCGGGCCGCATACTTTGACGGCCACTTCACGCATGCCCAGCGCGACGGCTTTTTCAGCCGCTTTATTGCTGGTGATTTGAGCAGCAAACGGAGTGCTCTTTTTGGTGCCCTTAAAACCATGAGAACCGGCCGTAGACCAAGCAATCGTGTTGCCTTTATCATCGGAAACGGTGACGATGGTATTGTTAAAAGAGCAGTAAATATGCACCACACCGAATACCGGTGCTTTGGCATTTTTCTTTTTTGCTTTTGCAGCGGGTTTAGCTTCTGCAGCAGCATCAGTTTTAATTTCTTTTTCTTCTGCCATAGTTTAAATCCTAATGTTAAAATTATTTTGCAGCAGCTTTGGAGCCCACTGTTTTGCGGCGTCCGCGGCGGGTGCGGCTGTTGGTTTTGGTACGTTGACCGCGCACGGGCAGATTTCTGCGGTGGCGCTGACCACGATAAGAACCAATCTCAATAAAGCGGTGAATGTTTTGCGCTACTTCACGGCGAAGTTCACCTTCCACTTTATATTCTTTCTGCAAGATGGTGTTTAAAAGACCGGCCTGTTGTTCGGTCAAATCTTTCACACGGGTAGCGGGGTCAATTTTGCCTTCTACTTTGGCGAGCAATTCTTTTGCATTTTTCTTGCCGATGCCGTAGATGTATTCCAACGCTACATCAATTCTTTTGTTTTTCGGTAAATCAATACCTGCGACTCTAGCCATATTCTGTCAATACTCCTTAAATTAACCTTGGCGCTGTTTGTGTTTGGCGACTTCGCACACTACACGCACTACGCCGTTGCGCTTAATAATTTTGCACTTTTGGCATATTTTCTTTACACTAGCTCTGACTTTCATTTATTTCTCCCTATAAGTTATTCTGCCTTTGGTTAAGTCGTACGGAGACAATTCTAATTTCACTTTGTCTCCGGGCAAAATTCTTATATGATGGACTCTCATTTTCCCGGATATGTGTCCTAGAATAATTTTGCCGCCCGGGATTTCAATTTTGAACATCGCGTTTGGCAAGGATTCCAAGACTTTGCCTTCTACTTCTATTTTATCGCTCATACATCTCCGGTTTGGATTAAATTTCAGAATAAACTAAGTTTATTCAAAAGCAGTAAAAATTTCACTGCCGTTAGCCGTAACAGCAACAGTATGTTCAAAGTGGGCCGCGTAACTGCCGTCCCGCGTGACTACTGTCCATCCGTCACTAAGCTGCCTGACTCTCCATGTTCCCGCAGTTAACATGGGTTCAATGGCAAGCACCATGCCCGCCTGTAAAACAGGACCAGTGCCGGCTTTTCCGAAATTCGGAATAGACGGCTCCTCGTGCATCGTACGGCCAATGCCGTGGCCGCAATAATCGCGCACCACGCCCATGCCTTGTTGCTCGGCATACGTCTCCACCGTGTGTCCGATATCTCCTAAACGGATACCCGGTTTGACTAGCCCGATGGCTTTATAAAGTGACTTTTTCGTCACGTCCATTAATCGTTGGGCTTCGTCGGAAACTTTGCCGACGCCGAGGGTGATTGCGGCATCTGAACAGAAACCGTCAAGCTTGGCTCCTGTATCAATACTGATGATATCACCACTCTTTAATATTTTACCTTTTTTGGGGATTCCGTGCACGACTTCTTCGTTGACAGACGCGCAAATACTGCCCGGAAATCCGCCATAACCCAGAAAAAGCGGTACCGCTCCGAAAGAGCGTATCGTTTTTTCGGCTATGACATCCAAATCCAATGTGGACACACCCGGTTGTACCGCTTGTGTCATTTTCTCAAGCACCGCCGCGGTCACTTTGCCCGCGTTTCGCATTAACTCTAATTCGTGCTCGTTTTTTACTTCAATCATATTACGCCTTCAAAATTTTTAACAAATCGGCAAACACTTCATCAGGTGTTTGGTCGCCATTAACTTCTACAAATCTTCCCGCGTTGCGGTAAAATTCCACCACCGGGGCGGTCTGTTTATGATACACTGATAAACGATGTGAAATACTTTCGGGTGTATCATCTTTGCGCGTAAAAATTTCGCCGCCTTGTGCTTGGCAATCTGCCAGCGAAAAATCCGGACCGATTTGTTTGGTTTCGCCCGACGGTAACTTGCATTGTTTGCGCGCAGACAAACGGGCAATTACTACTTCTTCCGGTAACGAAATATGTATTACTTTACCGGGTTTGCGGCCCGTTTCTGCCAGCATATTATCCAACATTTGCGCTTGCTGTACCGTGCGCGGAAATCCGTCAAAAATAATATCGCCCTTTGCACCTGCAACTACTTTTTTCAAAATGGACAGCATCATCTCATCGGAAATTAAATCACCGCGGTTAATCACCGCAGAAATTTCTTTTCCCAGTTCACTGCCGCTGGCCATTTCTTTACGCAGTACGTCACCCGTAGAAATATGCGTGCAATGTAACTCTTTTTGTAGTCGCTCCGCTTGTGTGCCTTTTCCGGCGCCCGGAGCGCCCATGAGTATAATGTCCATTTTATTCTCTTTAGACGCTTTTGCGTTTAGACTCTATAGTGAGTCTAAACGCAAAAGTTAAAACTATTTGTAGGTTTATTGCCCTACGTTAAACCAGCGCCCTTTGATACGTTTTGTACCTTTGAGCAACGGCTCATAATTGCGCGCTAACAAATGCGCTTGAATTTGGCTGACGGTATCTAATGCTACGCCGACCACAATCAGCAGCGCCGTACCACCGAAGTAAAAATCTACGTTAAATTCTGCGCGGAAGAAATCCGGCAACACGGAGATTAAACAAACGGCAATCGCACCGCAGAAAGTTAAGCGGTTCATCACCCATTCAATATAATTTTTGGTCGGCTCGCCCGGACGAATACCCGGAATAAAACCGCCCCATTTTTTCATATTGTCGGCCAAATCAGCCGGGTTAATGGTCATGGAGTTGTAGAAATAGCAGAAGAAAATAATCAACGCAGAGAACAACACCATATACCACACGCTGTTATGGCTCATGAATTCCATTAAGCGTTGCGCCCAAGGAGCTTCCCGGTTAAAGCTGGCAATCGTCAGCGGCAAGGAAATCACGGACGAGGCAAAGATTACCGCGATCACACCGCTCTGGTCAATTTTGAGCGGCAAATAGCTGGTCTGCCCGCCGTACATTTTATTACCGACTTGACGTTTGGCATATTGCACCGGGATTTGGCGCTGGGCTGTTTCCAACCACACCACCAAGCCCGTAATGATAATCGCCGCGGCGAAAATCACCAACGCCATGAAGAAATCCATTTCATCGGCTTTAACACGGTTGACAACTTCCATAATGGCGCTAGGCAAGCGGTCCACAATACCGGCAAAGATGATCAGCGAAATACCATTGCCCACACCTTTTTCGGTAATCTGTTCGCCCAGCCACATCACAAACATCGTGCCTGTGCACAGCGTCAGCACCGTCGTCAAATAGAAAAAGAAAGACGGATTAACTACTGCCGCCACACCGCCTGCACCTTCCACTTTGGTAATGGCAAAGGTCATCATGGCGCCTTGCAAAGCGGCCAAGAATAACGTAAAGATGCGGGTGATTTGATTTTCTTTGCGGCGGCCCGCTTCACCTTCTTTGTGCATGCGGTCCAACGCCGGAAAAATATGCGCACCGCGTACCAAGCTGATGATGATGGACGCGTTAATGTAAGGCATAATGCCCAGAGCTAAAATGGAGAATTTCCCCAGCGCACCGCCGGAGAAAATGTTCATAAAGCCCAAAATACCGTTTTCATGCGCGGCAAACAATTGGCGCAGAACATCGGTATTGATCCCCGGTATGGGGATGGCTGCCGCAATGCGGAATACAGCCAACGCCCCGAGCAAGAAAAGCAGTCTTTTCTTTAGCTCGGGAGCGTTAAAAATATTCGCGACCGGATTGTTTTCCATTATTTAGTTTTCCCAATCACAGTTACGTTTCCGCCGGCTTTTTCAATAGCGGCTTTGGCTGTTTTGGAAAAACCATGTGCAGAAACTTTCAGAGCTTTGGACAGTTCGCCCATGCCCAAGATTTTGACGCTGGTAACATCATGAATAGCACCGGCTTTCTTCAATACTTCCGGCGTTACTTCCGCACCGGCTTTAAAGAGTTTATCCAAAGTGCCTACATTGACGTAGTCAAAGCGACGCGCAAAGTCTTTGTTAGAGAAACCGCTTTTCGGGGTTTGGCGCACGAGCGGCATTTGACCGCCGGCTTTACTTTCTTTGCGGGTGTTACCGGAACGAGAGGTTTGACCTTTCATACCTTTACCGCAATAGTTACCAAGACCCGACGCGGCGCCTAAACCTAAGCGTTTGCGGGGTTTGCGGGCTCCGTGTTTGGGGAAAAGTTTGTTTAAGCTTACCATAGTTCTCTCTCCTCTACACTAGTTGGCCGCTACTTCCGCCGCGGGTTTTTCTTCCGCTTTGGGGGCTTCTTCTTCAGCTTTGACTTTACCACGAATCACATTGACTGTTTCTTTGTTTTTTAACATTTTCAATGCTTCTAACGTGGCATAGACCAAGTTGCACGGGTTATTGCTACCCAAGCTTCTGGCCAATACGTCTTTGATCCCGGCGGCTTCAAACACCAGGCGCACACCGGCGCCGGCGATTACACCGGTACCCGGGGCAGCGGGTTTCATCCACACGGAAGCAGCACCAAATTTGCCGATGACTTCGTGCGGAATCGTATCGCCCACTACGGGGAACGTAATCATATTTTTGCGTGCATGCACTTCGGCTTTGCCGATAGCGAGTTGCACTTGATTGGCTTTACCGATGGCGACACCCACTTTGCCGTTTCCGTCTCCGACTACCACCAGGGCGCGGAAACCGAAACGCTTACCGCCTTTTACCACTTTGGCCGTGCGGGCTACGTGGATGACGGTGGTTTTACCTTCGGACGCGGGTTTCACCTTTTGAAACTCGGCTTTTTTGCCTTTCGCTTCTTTTTTCAGTTCGTTGGTCATTAAAATCACCTTACTTAGAATTTCAGTCCTGCTGCACGCGCGGCATCGGCCAGGGCTTTAATTCTGCCATGGTATACGCGGCCACCGCGGTCAAACATTACTTCGGTAATGCCTTTTTCCAAAGCTTTTTTGGCAATTACTTCGCCTAAAGCTTTGGCAGCGTCTATGCTTTTGCCGGACGTTTCAAATTTACCGGCCAATTCTTTAGACAACGTCGTTGCAGACACTAACGTGCTGTGCGTATTGTCATCAATGATTTGGGCATAGATATATTTCAAGCTTCTGTAAACAGACAAGCGCGGGCGGTGAGCACCGGCGGCCGCCAACAAATGTTTGCGGCTTCTGTCTTTTCTAAACTGATATCTTTCTTGTTTAGTAGCCATACTTATTTGCCTCCTGCCGCAGTCTTACCGGCTTTGCGGGCAATGTGTTCGCCTTGGTATTTGATACCGCTACCTTTATACGGCTCAGGCGGGCGGATGCGGCGGATTTTGGCGGCAAAATCGCCTACGGCAAATTTATTGCTGCCTTTGATTTCTAACAAGTTGCTTTTGGGATCAGCGGCAACGGTTAATCCTTCCGGCACTTCTAATACTACCGGGTGGGAAAAACCAAGTTCCAAGGTCAGCTTTTTGCCGGCCACGGAAGCACGGTAACCGAGTCCGTTGATTTCCAAGTTTTTGCTAAAACCGTTGGTTACCCCTTCAATGATGTTAAACACATTGGCGCGGGTAGTACCATGAATAGCGTTTAGTTCTTTGGCACGTTTTTCGTCAATAGACAAGGTCAAAGTACCGTTATCCAATTTGATAGCGATATCGGCCGGAACGGTATAGGACAAGGTGCCTAACTTACCCGTGGCGGTGATGACTTGTGCTTTGACGTCCACTTTGGTACCGGCGGGAACATTGATTACTTTTTTACCGATTCTACTCATAGTCCCTCCTACCAGACTTGGCACAACAGCTCGCCGCCGATTTTGTCGGCTTTAGCTTGTGCGTCGGTCATAATACCTTTGGACGTGGATAAAATCGTAATACCAAAGGAACCGCGGACTTTGGGGATATTGTTGTAAGCACTATATACCCGTTGGCCCGGTTTGGAAACGCGGCGCAAACCTTGGATGACACATTCGTTGTCCGGCGTATATTTCAAAAATACGCGAACCACGCCACCTTTGGTTTCATTGTGCACGGCTTTGAAGTTGGCAATATAACCTTCTTCTTTCAAAATGCGCGCAATTTCCGTTTTGATTTTAGAAAAAGGGATATCCACTTTTTCTTTTTTCTTCATATTTGCGTTTCTGATTCTGGTCAAGAAATCTGCAATTGGATCCATAGTTTCAGGTAGCTCTCCAAATTACTTTCCTTGCGGAGTTAACTTGTAATCGCTGCCTCCTCCTGTATTTACCAGCTAGATTTTTTCAGACCCGGGATTAATCCCTGGTGTGCCATTTTTCTCAGGCAGATACGGCAAAGGCCGAAATCGCGGTAGTAACCACGAGAACGTCCGCAGATTTGGCATCTGTTATGATACCGAACCGCAAACTTTTGGTCTTTGGCCATTTTTGCAACCCATGCTTTGGTAGCCATAAATTCCTAACTCCTTATTTGGCCGACTTTTTAAACGGCATACCCATGTATTGCATGAGTAACGTGCCGTCTTTGTCGTTCTTGGCGCTGGTAACAAACGTAATGTTCATACCATAGGCTTTGGGCGATTTTTCCACGTCAATTTCCGGGAAAATATAATGTTCTTTAATGCCCAAGTTCAAATTGCCGCGGCCGTCAAAAGACGGGTTAAAGCCCTGAAAGTCGCGAATGCGCGGGCAGGCAATGTTGATGAAGCGTTCCATAAATTCAAACATACGCGCGCCACGCAAAGTGACACGTACGCCAATCGGCATACCTTCACGCAATTTGAAGTTAGAGATAGATTTTTTAGCGCGGCGCACTTGGCTGGCTTGACCCGCAATAGCGGTCAAATCGTCCTTGGCGACGTCTAATGCTTTAATATCTTCTCTGGCTTCTTTCACGCCGATGTTGATAACAATCTTTTCCAATTTAGGCGCGGCCATCGGGCTTTTGACACCCATTTCTTTCAGCAGGGCCGGCAGTACTTTCTCTTTATAGAGTTTCTGCAGGGTCGGCTGATATTCGGACGCGGTCTTGGTTGTTTTTTTCGTTTCTTTGGTCATGTTATTTACCTAGATTAAATAAGCGTCTCGTTGCATTTGCGGCAGACACGCACTTTTTCGCCATTGTCCAAAATTTTGATTTTGGGGGTCATGGCTTTTTTGCATTTGCTGCAAATGACGGCGACATTGGAAGCGTCTAACGGAGCTTCCATCTTTTGAATGCCGCCCTGTTTGTTTTGGGAAGGTTTCACGTGTTTGGAAATCATGTTCACGCCAACAACCGTCACGGTATTTTTGGACGGATTGACGGATTTCACTTCACCTTTCTTACCTTTGTCTTTGCCCGCGATTACGAGCACGGTATCTTTTTTCTTTACTTGCATATTAGATTACCTCCGGGGCGAGCGAAATAATTTTCAAGAAGTTCTTTTCGCGAAGTTCTCTCGCAATCGGCCCGAACACACGTGTACCTTTGGGTTCGCCGTTATCGTTGATGATGCAAACAGCGTTGTCATCAAAGCGAATATAGGAACCGTCTTTGCGTCTTTTTTCACGGGCTACGCGCACAACAACTGCACGTACCACGTCGCCTTTCTTAATGGCGGAAGTAGGGATCGCATCCCGAAC
>JAGCKY010000062.1 GCA_017647245.1 Elusimicrobiaceae bacterium | reverse complement strand
GTCCACGCAGCGCAAGGCCTGTTGTCTTTGTCCAAGTATTATGACATGGGGCGCGAGCTTGGCAAACTGATTGTGACCAAAAGCCACAACCGCTTTGCCGTGATAACCGGTGGCGGCCCGGGATTGATGGAAGCGGCCAACCGCGGCGCGTATGAAAACGGCGGAACCAGTATCGGCATGAACATTACGTTACCGCACGAACAAGAGCCCAACCCCTATATCACCAAGAATATGGCATTTTTGTTTCACTATTTTTCCATTCGCAAAATGCACCTGGTCATGCGATCCAGAGCCGTAGTGGTACTGCCGGGCGGATTTGGTACGTTTGACGAAATGTTTGAAATTTTAACACTCGTGCAAACGCACAAAAAAGAACCTATCCCCATTATTTTAGTGGGCAAGAAATTTTGGAATCAAGTCATCAATGTCAAAGCACTGGCCGACTACGGCGTAATTAGTGACGCAGATACACACGTATATGATATTGTAGACACCGCCCAAGAGGCATGGGATATTATCGCCAAATTCTATAAGATAAAATAAAGTTTGCTACCACAAAAATCCCCGCCAACAAGCGGGGATTTTTATTTGAATGCCCAAAATGAATAACTTGCTTTATGCTCTGTGTCTCCCGTAAGATTGGCACATATTTTCTTATAAGATTGAGCTGCATCCAGCGCAGTCCTGCATTCCCTTCTTCCGCGATAACTTGTTGTGGGATGGTGGTCCAAATATATAATATATTCAACAGGCAAACCTAAACACTCTAATGTTACAACAGCATCAGAATTAGTAATAGTGATTGACACCTGCTTCCAATGATTGCTTTCAACCCCTATATCCAATTCAGTTTTATCATTCGTATACTTTCCGTTTGCCAAATAATATACTTCTTCCGCTTTGCGAATCGCATCGCCCAATACCACAAGCTCCATATATTTTGCTTTCCCTACCGCTACTTGATATTGCGGCAGGGCTATTGCAGATAGGATACCAATAATTAATACGACGACTAATAATTCTATCAGCGTAAATGCGCGCACTCCGGCCTCGTCATTGCGCAAGGTCGCTGTGCGCAATATAGGCCGGAGTAAGAACAACATTATATCCCGCACAGAAACACTGCGGGATGACGGCTTGTTTGTAAATGCTTTTTTCATAAAATATGATGTCATTCCCCAGTGTCTTTGTGGGGAATCTTCCGCTGACTTGGTTGTTTTTAATAAGGAAAACATCTTTTTATACAACGACTTAATCAGCGGAAGATCCCCGACAACATTCCTCGGGGATGACTCTTTATTGATTTCTTTTTTGTTCATAATTCTTGCTCCTCTCTCCGTCATCCCGGACATGGATCCGGGATCCAGCGTTGTTCATAAAGGAAAAACAACTCTATAAACGACCCTGGATTGCGGGTCCACGCCCGCAATGACGACTTTAATTTATTCCCAACACGCATATCGTACCAAAAAAAAAAAACAAGTCAAGCCCTTTTTTGTAAAAAAAAAAAAGCCGGCCCATAAGGACCGGCACTTTTTGCAAAACACAATCACAGTTACGCTTGTTTAATGGCGTTTAATAATTCATCGGTATCAAACGGCTTGTATAAAATGCCGTCCGCACCCAAGCGTTTGGCTTCTTCGGCAATGGTCTCCTGTTTAAGACCCGTCACCATCAGTACTTTGATTTTAGGAAATTGTTTGCGAAGACGCGCCAAAATATCCAATCCGTTTTCCGTCGGAAAAAATACGTCCAGCAAAATCACGTCCGGCATCGCTTGTTCCAGCCGTTCAAATAATTCCACCGAACTGCCTGCCTCCAACACCACTTCATAACCGGAAGATTCCAACACATTGCGAATCGCCGAGCGCAAAATAACCGAATCGTCTACCAACCCTATTTTCATCATATCGTCCTCTATTTAAGATACGGGGCCGCTAATTTTTCCCCGAAGTCTAATAAAAATTGCGTGTCTTTTTTGGTCGCTGTTTCAGCATACACGCGCACGAGCGGCTCGGTACCGCTGGGACGGACCAAAAGCCATTCGTCGTTTTCAAAATTAATTTTTATACCGTCTAACACGGAAACATCTGCCACTTTGAAATTTCCGATTTTTTTAGGCAATTTCTTGCGCAGTTTTTCCACAAAGGCGGCCTTGTCTACCGGTTTAGCTACCGGCAAATCCCGCCGCGCATATACACCTGCGCCATATTCTTTCATTACTTCTTCACACAGTTCCGACGGTTTCTTTTTGGTAACGGCCATCATCTCAAGCCACGTCAGCGCTACAGCCAGTCCGTCGCGGTCTGTGGCGCCGCCTTTCCACGCATAACCGCCAGCTTCTTCCACGCCGAATGCCACTTCTTCCAAAGCCATAATTTCGGCCACGTGTTTAAAGCCCACCTCTACTTCTTCCAGCGGCATTTCGTGCGCACGGGCGATACGTTTGGGCAAATAGCCCATAGAGGCTGTCAGTACTACCTTGCCTTTAAGTTTTTTGTACTTAATCAAATACTTCAACAGCACCGCCGCCGCCACGCAAGGGGTAATGTAATTTCCTT
>JAGCKY010000061.1 GCA_017647245.1 Elusimicrobiaceae bacterium | reverse complement strand
GCAAATTCGTCGCCAGGCACAAAGCCATGCTCTTGCAAACGTGCCGCCTGCATAATGCGCCACAACAAACGCCGTCCTTGCGGCATTTTTAAGATGCACGCCAAATCGGCGGCATTTCTTTTTTCTCTTAATTTTGCTTTCATAAATTCTCAAATCCCGGGGAGAGAAACCGCGCGGTCTCTCTCCCCCTGCCGGCCAGGGTGCTCGGTAATTTTAGGCTACCCCTGCGCCGCAGTTGTTGTCCTTTATTTCACTGTCTGCTGTGCCGCTTGTGCAGCCAAAAGCGCTTGTGCTTCGGCGCGCTGTTGGCGAATTTTTTGTGTATCTTCTTGTGAACGTAACATCACAGGCGGTACACCCAAAAGGTCCAATCCTTCTTCTAAAGCGGCGTCAAAATCCACTTTATCCAATACTTCTGCGTTGCCTTGTGCCAAGCTGGCGGCAAAGGCGATGCCTTGATGAATGGCCGCCATACCGCCTTGCTTTTGTGCTTGGGCGATCATGGATACATATTGAATTTTCACGTCGGCACCTTGGATTTCGCTGGGTGCAAGCGGAATGACGCCGCGGCGGTTCATTACAGCAAACGTGCGTTCAATGAGCGGGTCTAATAATTCGTTTTTAAGCCGCTCCAACACAGGGCCGAGCACGAGCATTTTTTCTTGGTGACGCTCCGCCACTTCGGTAGCTGTCATATTGGTAAAATTTTGCGCGCTTAACATCAAAAACACATCAGCAAAAAATTGACCCTGAATCGTGCGTTTGACTTTATCAATGCTCGCTTCCAAAGCATTTAAATCCACCGGCACTTGATAGGCAGGTTTGACCGCGGCGTCCGTCGTACCGTTATAGCGCGTGAGCCCGCCGGGCAGTAAATTTACTTCGCCTTGTACGTTGGAAGAAACCATCATGGGCGGATTGGTGTTTTTGTCCAGTGCAATGAGTTTGGTCTTTTGCATTTTTTGCAACATTTTTACATCTCCCAGCGCCTTCCACCCCGGTCCGCGGCCGTAAATATCGCTTGAATTTTTGACTTCCCAACGCGCGGCAATCACGGGAAATTCATGGTAACCGCCGCATTTAAGCAGCTTGCCTTCCGGCGTGAAATAGCCCGAAAGATACGGCATGTGCAAATTGTCGGATTTGCTGGCGTCTGTGTTTTCATTGGGCATAATTACGTGAATTACTTTAAACCAACCGTTGCGGTTTTCTTCGGCGGCGCGGCGGATTTGCAAGGGCAAATTTTCTTTGCCGAATTTTTCCGCTATTTGCGCGGGGGTCATAAAAAATTCGCGTCCGAAAGAATTAATTTGACCTTTCTCGTTACAACCCAATACATATTCCCCCGCCGTAAAAGTGCGGCAGGAAATCACACGCTCAAAATCTTCTTCCAACAAAAAGGCCGCCGTGCCGAACACAGAAATTTCTTGATAAAACCCATGCAAAGCGTGATATAAATTAGAGCGCGAAAATACTTCTTCCATGCGGCGGCGCACTTCGTAAAGCCAATTGCGCACACCGCTTTGTTTCATTAAATTACCGTCGGAAAGCGTGAGCTCAAACCAACTGCGGCTCGGATTAGTTAACCCCGAAACCATGCCCGCGCTTAATACTTCTACGGCGAGCAGCGGGTCTGAATCAATCAGCGTACGGTGGTCAATTTTGCGCCCGTCATTGGCTTGGTCTGTGTCAAAAAAACCGCGCGTCGGTGCAATATAGCGCGAAAGTTCTTTCCACGTTTTTTGCCACTCTTGCGCGTCGGCTTTCATACTGTCATACTGCTGGCGGAATTTATCCGCCGTCGGTGTTTTGTGTTGATTCATATATCCTCTTGAAAAAATAAACTAACTAAAAATGAAGCAAACAGACAGCACAGAAATTTACTACTATATAAGAAATCACAACTGGAGGCACACCATGGGTGGCATGATTTTGATTTTAATTTTTGTAATATTGCTGGCGTTTCCGGGGTTTTATATTATTATGCACAGCATCTTCCCGCACGCCCGCAAAAAGACATTAGCCTATATCGCGGCCTTACTGACAGTTTTGTTAGTATGTGTATTGCTTGTTACGATGGTAGGCGCGGTGTAATCACCGCCGTAACAAATTTAGGTTACTTGCTCTTTACTACAAATGCATCATAGCATATTTTGTTAGCATTGTCAAGTATTTTGTTAGCAAAATTAGTTTTTCCGACGAAGATTTTTTAGAAAGAGAATTCGCAAGAGCCTTTATTTTTCGTACAAGTTGAATCTGCCCCCATGGCACGACAAATGCGCGCACCTTCATCCGTCCCTTGCGGATAACACATCCATTTATCTAGGGCATAGGCAGTCCACAAACGCACCTTTCCATCTTTCGTCAAACCTTGTACGCGTGGGTCCGGCATTTCCTCTGTGGAAGTTTTAACGAGTTGAAATGTGGTTCCATCCTTCAGGACAATCGTTGCCAGAACCGAATCTTTACCTGTAATACTTTCTATTGGGGGCAGATCAATATCCCATGTGTCCGGGTCATTACTATATTCGCCATTAGCCAAATAATAGGCTTGGTTGGCTTGCTTGATGGCTTTCATCAAAATGGCTACATTTGTCAGGCGCGCATTATACACGGCAAGTTTATATTGTGGCAATGCAATCGCCGCTAAAATACCAATGATTAAAACGACTACCAACAATTCAATAAGCGTAAATGCTTGTTTTCTTTTCATAAAAAGCCCCTCCTATTAGGCCTGTATACATTGTATCATACCAAAATAAAAAATCAAGTCAAGCCTTTTTTTTACGAAGAGAAAAGCCTATCAAATAACAAATCTGTT
>JAGCKY010000060.1 GCA_017647245.1 Elusimicrobiaceae bacterium | reverse complement strand
TAAGTCACTTTTGACCGTAGATAAACCCGGACCAAAATTGATTTGAAATGCCGGCACAGTCACTTCTTGCGCGGTTTTATTTTTTAACGACATTTCCAATGCATTGAGTCCGTTTTCTCCGAAACGATACGTTTTGATAAGCGTTACGCCTGCCAATAAATCCGCCGTAAAGGTAATGGAATCGTGCGTGCGTTTTTCTTCGCGGAAATCCACTTGCGGCAAGGTGGCAAAATAGCCCTCTCCTTTATAAGGGGTTAAATTAACATCGCCCAAATTGTCCTTGAATAAAAACTCCTTAATGCCCGCACCTTTAGATGAGAAAGTAATTTGTGCGGTAGGTGCTTCAAAGACAGTTAGTTCTTCCGGGGTGGAAGAAGCTTGCGTTTTTGATACGGGAGAAAATACAGCGGCGGCGGCTTTTTCTTTTTCAGCCAACTCTAATTTTTGTTGCGCGGCTTGTTGTTCTTTTTGCATACGGGGCATCACCACAAATTGGTTATATCCCGTCAGTAGCAACATAAAGAACAACGCACCGAGTAAAAATTTTCGGTCCATAAATTCCTCTGATTAGACGGCCGCGAACGCGGCGGGCCTCCTCAGCAGGCTTTCAGACAAGGGTTAAGGCAGCGGATCGTATCCGCCTGCGTGAAACGGATGGCATTTACTTACGCGCACCACGGCGAGCCATCCCCCTTTAAAGACTCCGTATTTATCAATTGCTTGTTTAGCATACTCACTGCAGGTGGGTGTGAAACGGCATACACCTTTAGGGCCCAGTAGCGGCCGCACCAACAGCATAAAAATACTTAATAAAAACAATACAATGCGTTTGCTCGTCAGCGAAATTTTATTCATCTTGTTTCCCTGGTAAGGCCGATGTTTTCTCTATCAGTCCGGCCCGACCACACAATTTGCGCAAGGCGTTTTCGGCTTGGGCAAGGGTGGTCCAATCTTCGCTGCGGCGGGGACTAAAAATATAATCCGTCCCGCTTTTCAATTGTTCCCTATTGAGTCTGAAAGCTTCCCGAAGAAGCCGTTTGGCACGGTTACGCACCACCGCACCACCCAACTTTTTGGATACTACTATTCCCAAACGACGATCTGTTTTTCCGTCGGGGGCGGGCTGATACCAAAGGACAAGACTATCGCCTTGTATGCGTTTTCCGCCTTGAATGATATGCTGAAAATCGTTCTTCAGATGCAAACGGCGGTCTTTGGGCAAGCCCTGAAAGGTCATACTAGGCGCGGATTAACTCGTGGCGGCCTTTAGCTCTTCTGGAGCTGAGTACTTTCCGTCCGCCGGCGGTGGCCATGCGGGCGCGGAATCCGATGTGTTTTGCTCTTTTTGCTTTGTTAGGTCTATATGTAGGTAACATACTGCTTTCTTATACGGGCGGAAATTTCTTCAGGCCCGTATACTCCTGTATTAAGTTAAATTCTACTTGCTCGCAAATGCGGCGCAAAAGGACCTATATATTATACTTTATCCGAAAGGCCCTGTCCACGGAATTTTTAAACTGCTACGCGCGCGGGCGCAAAATTTGCTACATTTATATATATGATTTATACCGATGCCGGCATTGTCATTTTTCGCCAAGACTTCCGCGAGGCCGACCGTGTGATTGCGCTGTACACGCGCGACCACGGGCGGATTAGTTTGCGCGTGCCCGGTGTCAACCGCGCCAAAGGCAAACTCAAAGCATTAAGCGAACCTTTTGTGTGCGGTGAGTATCGCATTTACCAGCGCAGTGCCACCACATTGGGCACGATAACGGGCGGTAAAATACAGTCTGTTTTCCCCCACTTGCGCACCCAGTTAAAACGCCAAATCATTGCGATGCACTGTTGCGAGCTGATTATGCGCTTAACCCCACTGCATCAGCCCAGCGAGCAAAAATATAATCTCTTGCGCCAACTGCTTACCGAATTAGACAACAGTGAGCCGACACCCGCGTTTGTGCCGGCGTTTACCTTGCGCTTAATGGCCGCGGCTGGGTTTGGGTTGGATCACCCGGTCTTGCAAATTACGCCGCAGTTTTGGCAGCGTATGCACGAGGATAAATTTAGTAATTTGATTTTTACCGAGCCGGAAGATTTACTCTCTTTAAGCAAATGCAATGAAGTGTGTCGCCGCTTTCTAAACCAGTATTTGAATTTCCCCCTGCAAACGCTTAAACCCATTGGGTTGACAGAAGAACATTTGCCTGCACAAACAATTACACAAAAAATTCCATCAGAAGATTTGGAGCATGCAATTAGGCATTAATTTACCCCAGCAGTTCATCTATATCGGGGTAAATATCTCGTAATGATTGGTAGATTTTAAACGCGTGGTCGCGCACGAAGGTGTCGGGCTGTTTGAGATCCGGCACAACTACGGTACGCATGCCCGCGGAAATGGCAGACGTCGCCCCCGCCACAGAATCTTCAAACACTAAACAATTTGCCACATCGGCACCAAGCTTTTGCGCGCAACGCAAATATACTTCGGAGTCGGGCTTTGGATTAGACACATCATCGGAAGTGACAATTTCAGAAAAATACGGGCGCAAGCCCGTTTTAATCAAAATCTTTTCCACCCAAATGCGCACATTGGAAGTGGCCACCCCCATTTTAAATCCGCGCTTGTGGAAATACTCCACCGCTTCGCGCGCACCCGGACGGACGGGAATGGGCTTTCCGGCAATATATTTATCTACCCGCATGCAACAACCGCGGTAGATTTCATCAATATCCACTTCGCGGCCAAAATAACTAATCATCAGCGGGCGGGCTTCTTCGGTGCTGATACCGATACATTCATTAAATAATTCAAAGGTAAAATCCACGCCCTGTTCTTTGGCGGCCTGGCGGTAACACTCAAAATAAATCGGTTCCGTGCTGAACAAGGTGCCGTCCATATCAAAAATTACGTGCGTAATCATAGTTATATTTTATCAAATGTGCCTCGTCATCTTGTGGGTTTTGTATAATATATGGTATATGAAACAAGGTATGAATTTTCAAGATATTATTTCTTCTTTAAATGATTATTGGAAGAAACAGGGCTGCATTTTGGTGCAACCCTATGATATGGAAAAAGGGGCGGGCACCTTTAACCCCGCTACCGTTTTGGGCGCCTTGACAAAAACCCCCGTCAACCGCGCTTATGTAGAACCCTGCCGCCGTCCTGCCGACGGCCGCTATGGCGAAAACCCCAACCGCTTGGGCAAGTATTACCAATATCAGGTAATTATGAAACCCGCGCCGGAAAACATACAAGAAATTTATTTAAATTCCTTAAAAGCTATTGGCCTAGACCCCAAACAACACGACGTGCGCTTTATTGAAGATGACTGGCAATCCCCCACCTTGGGTGCATCCGGCGTCGGCTGGGAAATTTGGCTGGACGGTATGGAAATCACGCAGTTTACCTATTTCCAAAATATGGCCGGATATTCCTTAAATCCCATTACCGTAGAAATCACATACGGTTTGGAACGTATCGCCATGTATTGCCAAAAGGTGGATAATGTATTTGATATCCGTTGGAACGACGATGTTACCTACCGCGACGTACATTGGGAGCAAGAGCGCCAATTTTCGCACTATTATTTTGAAGAGAGTAATGTGGAACATTTGCGCCGCTATATTCAAGAGGCCGAAGAAGAATGTCACGCTTTGTGCAAAAAAGGTTTATACTTGCCCGCCTATGAATGTGCCATGCGCGTATCGCACTACTTTAATATGTTGGAAGCGCGTGGCGCAATTTCCGTTTCGGACCGCACCAACATCATTACCAAAATCCGCAATCTGGCCAAGGCCTGCGCCAAGGTATATGTGGAAAGCGTAGAGCCCAAAGAAAAAGAGGAGGCCGCCAAATGAACGCATTTTTAGAAATCGGCACCGAACATCTGCCGTCCCGTTTTGTTAAACCCGCTTTAGAGCAAATGGAAAGTTTGGCCAAAAATTTGCTCGCCGAATATCGCATTGAATATAAAAATGTCAGTGCGTTCGGCACGTATCGCCGCCTGTGCGTGATGATTGAAGACATCGCCGACAAATCTGCCGACGTGCAAAAAGAAGTCAAAGGACCGCCGGCCAAATTATTAAAAGGCGTCGACGGAAATTTCACACCGCAAAGCATGGGCTTTGCACAGAAAAACGGCATCAAACCCGAAAAACTAGTCGTTAAAGAAACTGACAAGGGCCCGTTTATTTTTGCCGATCTGAAAATCAAAGGTGAAAAAACGGTTAAACTCTTGCCGGAAATTTTTGTCAAAATTATCACGGGAATTGAATTTGCCAAAAATATGATTTGGGAAGAAAGCGGTCTCAAATGGGGCCGCCCGATACGCAGCTTAATCGGTCTGTACGGCACTAAAGTCGTGCCGTTTGAAGTGGCCGGCGTAAAATCAAACCGCAACACCTATCCGCTTACTGCTTTTGGCCGCAAACCCATTAAAGTGGAAAAAGCCGATAAAGCGTATTATGTGGACCTCTTAAAAAATCAACCGCAACCGATTTTAGTCCTTCCGGAAGAACGTCGCGAGGAGTTATTGCGTAGTGTGATGGCCGAGGCCAAAGCGCGCAACTATCACGCCGATTTAGACCCGGATTTAATTGAAGAAACTGTTTATTTTACCGAGCATCCGGTCGCGGTGGCAGGCAACTTTGATTTGAAATTTTTGACATTGCCCAAAAAACTCATCACCACCGTTTTTAAAACACAACTTAAAATGTTCCCGGTGGTAGATAAACGCGGCGATATTCAACCGTATTTTATTGCCGTACGTGACGGCGTTTCTACCAATCAGCCCGAAGTGTGCGAAGGATTTAAAAAAGTTATGTCAGCCCGTTTATCCGATGCTGTTTTCTTCTATGAAAACGACAAAAAAGAAAGCTTGGACCATTTCAAAAACAAATTGGCCGAGCGCAATTTCGTGGACGGCTTGGGCACTTTGCTCAACAAATCCGACCGCACGCGCGATTTAGCCATGTGGCTGTGTGATAAACTAGGACAGACGGACATCAAAGATTCCGTTACCTATGCCGCGGGTTATGTGTATGCCGATTTAGCCAGCAGTGTGGTATATGAATTTCCGGAATTACAAGGTTATATGGGCGGGCGGTATGCTGAACTAGAAGGTCATGAGGAAGAAGGTCAAGCTATGGCAGAGGCCTATTTCCCCCTCTCCGCTACGTCTGAACTGCCCGACACTTTAGCGGGGGCACTGGTATCTGTAGCGGGTAAAACCGATACTTTGGCAGGCAACTTCTTAATCGGCCAAATCCCTACGGGAAGTGAAGACCCGTATGCCTTGCGCCGCCAGGCGTTTGGTGTGGTACGCATTTTATTGGAAAAACAACTCAATGTTTGCGTAAATGATTTACTGACAAAGGCGTTTGCGCTTTATCCGAATATGGATAGCAAAAAAGCTATGCCGCTACTCAAAGACTTTTTGTTCCAACGCTTGGCGTTGCTGTTGCAACAGCGCGGGCATCAAGCTAATACTTTAAATGCGGTCAATAATTGGGACAAATTGCCGTTATGCGAAGTGGAAAAACTCGTGACCGTACTTGAGAAAGAACACGGCGGCGCAGACTTTTCCGCGGCGGCCGAAGCGGCCAAACGCGTATGCAATATCTTAAAGAAAGCGGATATTGCCAACGAAAAAATCAAAGAAAATCTATTTGAACTTCCAGCGGAAAAAGAATTATTTGCCGCGCTGACAGAGGCGGAAAAACAGTTGTCTACCACAACCGATTATAAGAAAACGCTGGCGGTTTTCGGTACGTTTGCCGCGCCGCTCGCAAAATTCTTTACCGATGTAATGGTAAACGCAGACGACAAAGATGTACGCCAAAACCGCTTGGCCTTACTGGTCCGCGTACGTCAAGTACTTACGCAAGGTTTAGTAGACATCAGCAAGCTGTAACGGCATTTTAAGCAAACTAAAAACCCCGCCTTAACCGCGGGGTTTTTTGCTACCTATTAAAATTGTAACACCTACACCAACCATTACTACAGGTCAGTTGGCTAAATGGTATTTTAGTATTACCAAACTTACCTTTTACATCAGAGATATACAGCGTACAATGGCTACCGGTACTGCTGGGGCACCCATTGGTCAGAGCGCTTCTGTCCGATGTACTGCAACGCGAGCCACCTGCTGAATATGCGCCATCTTACTCGTATCCGTTGGATAATCCTTCCCAGCTATACACCGCTGCTCTTGCTCCGTGCGCAAAGCCACTAACATCTCTTCCGCTTCCAGCGTCTTTTGCGTCTCCAATACCCGCACAAACTTCGACACCGCCACAGACGCCAATACCCCTAAATACTATTATCACCATCAACAACTCTATTAATGTAAATGCTTTCTTGTGTGTTTGCATATTTACTCCTAAAACACTCACTATTGGGCCTAATTTGCCCTACAACGCTTTGAAACATAAAAGACCCCAAATTGTAACAAAAAAAAATTGTCAAGCAGGTTTTTATGCCAAAAATTCCCCCTTGAAATTTTTCAAAAATCCTTTATACTATCCTAGGAAGGTAACAGCACGGCGTGACATGACGAGCCGCATGGAGTAGCCGAAGTAGCGCAAAGCAAGCGACAACGGCAATAAAGCGGGTAAGAAAGCGGAATCATGAAGTGTCTCAGTCGCTGTGAAGTAGGTGCAAGGTAGTGCGTAATGCTTGTATGTGTTGTTGTGGTGGTGGTCGTAGTTGTAGTCCTAGTTGTTGTGGTTGTACTTGTGGTGATTAGGTCGGTTCTTCAACCGGGGTAGTAGGTACGTCGTAAATAGGTCGGTTAGCGGAGAAAGCGGAGTGGTTAGTAGTCAAAGGATGGTAGTGAGTAGTTAGTTGGGCTGGTAGTTAAGTAGTTGAGCAGTAAGTTGTTGCAAGCAAATATTGCGCAAGACATAGCACTCATATGGCAGCGCCTAGCGTAGGTTGATAAGTTGATTCGGCCGGTGTTGGGTGGAGTTTAAAAGGAATGTGTAAATCGCACGGACTGTTAAAAAAAATAGGAGTAACACATGATAGATACAAAATGACCCCCTGATGGGATATCGGGGGGTCTCTTTTTGGGTTACTTTTAAATTTTATTCCAATACAGTAGGTTGCGGCAAGGAGCCGTCCGCCGGCAAGTTTTCCTCTGTGGTATACATCGGGTCCGCCTGTTCTGTGGCATCAGTGGTATCGGCCTTTGTTTCTGTGAGCGAGGATTGCTTAACTTCGCCCGTGTCAGCCAAACTTAATTCTTCATATTCCTCAAAAGTAGTATCAATACTTTCTTCGGCTGGGATTTCTTCGGCAGGTTTTGCTGTTTGAGCGGAAGAAGCGCCTGTTTTCTGTGAAACGGCTTTTGTTCCCTGTGCGCCGTACGTACCGGACGGATTCCACCAATCCGGCGGATTACCGGCACAAGCGCATAAACCCAATGTGACTACTGCTAATAAAAGATGTTTCATAATTTTATTATATCTTTTTTTGCAATTTTTGGTGTAACATCGCGGCTTGATACAAAGCGCCTGCGCGATAACTGCTGCGCACCAGCGGTCCACACGCCGCCCCCAAAAATCCGATAGAGAGCGCATATTCCTGCCACATTTGATATTCGGCGGGCTCTGCATAGCGCAATACTTCATGGTGCTTTTTGGACGGCGCTAAATACTGCCCGATCGTGATTAAATCTACTCCCGCGTTGCGCAAATCTTGCAAGGTAGATTTTACCTGTTTTTCGCTTTCCCCCAACCCTAACATCAAACCTGATTTCGTAAAAATATGAGGAGCTATTTTTTTGCTACACGACAACAAATCCAAAGACCTCTGATAATCCGCCCCTACCCGCACACCGCTGTATAGCTCGGGTACGGTTTCTATATTGTGAGCCAATACGGTCGGCGCGGCATCCAGTACAGTTTTCAAATCAGTTACATTGCCGCAAAAATCCGGAATAAGCGGCTCTGTTTTTACCGTAGCATCTGCAGCCCGTATTGCCTCTATGACCGCCGCAAAATGCCCTGCCCCCCCATCGGGTAAATCATCACGCGTGGGTGAAGTCAGCACCGCATAGCGGATATGCCATTGTTTGATGGTATCTGCAATTTTGCTCGGTTCAGACGGGTCCGGCGGTAACGGTTTTTGTTTGGTAACGGCACAAAATTTACAACCGCGCGTACAAATTCCCCCTAAAATCATAAAGGTAGCATCGCCGCAATTTAAACATTCGCCGCGGTTGGGACATTTAGCTTCCACGCATACCGTGTGCAAGGCAGAGGCGTCCAAGCCCTGTTGTGCCTGCACGGCTTGTTGTGTACGTAAGGCCGCTTTATTTTTGCCGACCATTTCCAAAAGCCAATTGGGAATTTGTGCTGTCATATTGATATAATAATTATAGTAAATATGAAGAAAGTATTGATTTTTCTACTGACTTGTTTGCCGCTTTGCATTTGCGCGCAATCCATTGCAGATCAGCCGGATATTCAACTGCGCCTAGACGAAGCGCGTGAGTTGTATTTTGCCGGAAAACCCCAACAGGCATTGGAACAATATGTGGAAATTTCAAAAGACACCCAACACCGCGATGCTTTTTTAAACGCGGCGTTTATTGCATTGGAACAGGGCAATCCCAAGCAAGCGGTAGATATCAGCACGTCGGCGTATTTGCTTTATCCGCAGGATAAGGAAATTACAGAATTTGTTGCCGAAGCTTATTTGGCCGACGGGCAATATGAAAACGCAGAAAAATTTTTCTCTTTCTTACAAGAAGAAGGTGAACGCTCTGAATTTTTACTCATTCATTTAGCACGTGCCCAGTTGGGCATGGGTGAAAGCGCTTTAGCTATACGCAACCTAAAACAAGCCGCCGCTGGAAAAAATCATACCCCACTGGCAAACTATTT
>JAGCKY010000005.1 GCA_017647245.1 Elusimicrobiaceae bacterium | reverse complement strand
GTATATCGCCGTGGCACAAGAGCTCAAAACAAAACCGTCGCAACACTCTGTTAATAAACTGCGCGAATTGGGTATCCAGCCCAGTATGCTTATTTGCCGCACGGAAAAACCACTTTCCGCGGGGCTTAAAAATAAGCTCTCGCTATTCTGTAGTGTGCCGGCCACAAACGTCATAGAATGTGCCGATGCCAAATCCATTTATGATGTACCGCGTAATTTCTATAAACAAAATGTAGATAAACTCGTTGTCAATCTATTGCACCTCAAACCCAAACACAAAGTAGATGAAAAATGGTTTAAGTTTTTTGACAAAGCTTTAAGTCCGTCTAAAACGGTCAAAATTGCTATCGCGGGTAAATACTCCGAATTGCAAGATGCCTATAAATCCGTCAATGAAGCTTTGCGCCACGCGGGTATGAATAATGATGCCAAAGTGCAAATCAGCTACATCAATACGGAAAAAGATGACGTCGTGGCTAAGCTCAAAGAAGTAGACGGTGTGCTCATTCCGGGCGGATTTGGTACACGCGGCATTGAAGGCAAAATTAAAACCGTGCAATATGCGCGCGAAAACAAATTGCCGTTTTTGGGTATCTGCGTAGGAATGCAATGCGCGGTCATTGAAGCGGCGCGCAATTTGTGTGGGCTCAAAAAGGCCAACTCTACCGAATTTGACCCCAAAACAAAATATCCCGTTGTGGATTTAACTCCCCAACAGAAAAACGTCGTTTACAAAGGTGGCACGATGCGTTTAGGCAATTATACCGCAGATTTGAAAAAAGGCTCGCTGGCACACAAATTGTATGGTAAAAATAAAATTGTAGAACGCCACCGCCACCGCTATGAATTAAACCCCGATTATGTAGCCCAACTGGAAAAAGTCGGTCTGAAAGTCACCGGTTGGCACGAGGGAGTATTGCCGGAAATTGTGGAGCGCAAAGACCACCCGTATTTTATTGCCGGGCAATTCCACCCGGAATTTGGCTCGCGCCCGATGCGTCCGCATCCTTTGTTTGACGGACTCGTGAAAGCCAGTTTAAAACACCAAAAAAAGAAATGAGTTGGATTTCTCCGTCATAAACCCTTCCTAAATTTAGGAGGGGTTTTTTAATTCCATATATATTAGAACTTGAATTTTAGCAAATGTCCATTATACTATCAGTAACGTAACATCAAATCGAAGGAGGTATCCGTATGAAAAAGGTAATTACATTAATTGCATTAATTGCATTGGCCTTGCCGATTTTTGCACAATCAAAAGTGGAAACGAAAATTAATAATTTATCCGCTGCGTTCAAAAGCGCGTTAAACAAATCCTCTAAAAAGCAAAAGGAACAAGGACAACTTTGTACGGATAGAAACCAGTGCCCTTATTTGCAATGGCAAGGCCGTCAGTATGTCACATTAGAGGCCACCTCAACCGGAAATAAAGCCATCCGTTCTAATAAATTTCATTCCGATAAAGATGATATTGAAATCTATGAGATTACGGCTCCGCAAGGCCAAGACCCTGTTGAGTACGCTAAAGTGCAAAAAGGTATCAACAATGAGCAAAATTCTTATTTGGATATCCGTGACCCAAAAGATCAGATCTTTGGCAGATATAATCCTGGCCGCAGGGAAAGTGTCTTTGATGATGATGACAAGTATGCACTTTACTCTCCGTCTTCTACTGAGGTAATACGCGTACATCAGGTGAATGATTCCACCGCACGCGTTACTATTATCAAACAAGAGTTTCAGGTTGATCAGAGAGGAGATAAGGAGGATCTTGCTAAGAGAAATGCCGCTCATAATGCCGAAGTCAAAAATACCATCATGGAAGGTACCCGGAACATTAGAACTTTCCAACCGCCTATGGTACAGGGAGAATATCGTAACAACCTCTAATAAACATCAAATAGCATAACAAAAAACCCCGCTGGTAAAAGTGGGGTTTTTTGTTGAAACAAATCCAAACGTACCGCACAATAGTTGCCTCTTTTTAAAAAGAACCGAAGTGTTTTTAGCAGGATAGAGAATAGAAAGATTTTTTGATCCGGGACCTAAACCCCGCATAGGTCTTTTTTCCCTTGAATTTTTTTATATTGCCCCTTATACTAATAATGTATATAAAGTGACCGGGAGGTTATTATGAAACGCATATTGTTTATTTTCATACTCTGTTTATCTACTACTGCACTGTTTGCTCAAGGCAGCGGCCGCAGAGGAGACCCTGTCTTCAAGAAAGAAGATTTGGAGGCAATGGCGCAAGACGTCCATGCCGGATTTAAAAACCTGCATGATAGAATTAAGAGCAAAATACAGGAAAAGGAACAGGCCCGAAAAGCCAAACAAGAAGAGAAAAGAAAACAACAGACTGCCGCCGGCAAACAAACTCCAAGCGGGCAAACTGCGCAAAGACAAGCCCAGCCCCAGCCCGTTGCGGAAGAAAATTTGCCTATAGAGCAACCTTCTCTTTACTTCAATGGGCACGAGTTTGAGGCAACGAAAATTTCCTCTGAAAACGGGGTCATTCGCAATGAGTTTGTATCACGCGATTTACCGCGGCAGGTATTAATTCTGCGTCAATATCCTGCGTCTGAAGACCCGGGAGCAGAGAAATGGCAACTTGGAGAAGGATATCCGTCTGATACCAGTGAAATTATTTTTAACAAGAATTTCATTACGTCCTCTATGAATCAAGGACAAGACGTAACGGTCGTGGATACCCGTAGTCCCAAAAACAGGAGCTTTCAAGACCTCTCCTTGGTGCGTACGGTATATTCGGATAGAAATGTAGTGCGGCAATATATTTACCGTTTCCGTATTGAAAATCCGAAAGCCAATGAAGACGCCGTGGCGCGTTCCGGTAGGATGTTAAATCAGGCATTGGACAACTTGGAAGAGTTTAATCCCAAGTTGGTAAAAGGAAATTATTCCTTCTAATGTACTACTAAAGACTCTCTGGTTTCCACCAGAGAGTTTTTTTATAATACAGTAAAAAAAGTTTCCGCTTTTTGTCCCGCACAATTTACTTGTAAATTAAATTTCCCTTTTGTAAGCGGCCACCAAAAATCTGTACCCGTCTGCTCTAATTTTTCCCCGTTCAATGTCCAATCACAGGGAGCGACGGCCTGCACAGTTTGCACGTGTAGTTGTTGCCCTGTTTCGGGTAAGGATGGATCGTATATATACACGTCACCGTTTACAGGAAATGTGATTTGTAGCACCGAAGAATTTTTTTCTTTTTCAGTTGTTTTTTCTGGTATGGTACCCACTACAAAAATTTCTTCGCGCGTATGCAAACAATCGGGCCCTGCCAATTGTCCGTCTTGCGTACAAATCTGCGCCGCTACCACTCCCGCCGGGCGTTTGAACACACCGCCGGGATATTTTTCATTGGCATAAATCAACACATCGTGTAAAATCGGTGCCGCCCCCGTCACACCTGACACTTTTTGCATAGGAGACGAATCAAAATTGCCTACCCATACCGCCACCGTCAAACGCGGCGTATAACCGATAGCAAAATTATCTTTG
Organism: Elusimicrobiaceae bacterium; assembly: GCA_017647245.1. GTDB lineage: Bacteria > Elusimicrobiota > Elusimicrobia > Elusimicrobiales > Elusimicrobiaceae > Avelusimicrobium. The sequence continues at coordinate 3,334 of JAGCKY010000005.1, read as the reverse complement.
TAATCTTTACTGGTACCTGTTTTCGCGGCCGCCGAAAAAGGAAAAGACAAGGCGGAATTTAAGCCAAACGCTTCTGCCCGCGCGTGATTATCGGCTAAGATATCCGTAATGATGTACGCAATTTCTTCCGGCAGTACCCGCGCTGTTTTTTTGTTAAGGGTCAAAACGGGCTCGCTAGCTACCCGAACGGGTTGTATCACTCCCCCCCGCGCCAAGGTAGCGTACGCATTGGCTAATTCCAACAAAGTCACCTCACCGCCGCCCAACGCAATACCTAATCCGTAAAATTCCGCCGGACGCTGTAAAGAAGAAAATCCGAACTCATGCAACAATGCCAAGATACGCGCCGCGCCCAAAGGTTCTGCCGCTTTAATCACCGGCACATTATAAGAATTGGCCAAGGCCTGACGCACGGAAACACCGCCATGAAATTTTCCGTCGTAATTACGTGGCCGAAATCCCCCTTCAAAAAAAGTATCTTCATCTTGCAATATACTTGCCGCTGTCAGTCCGTTTTGCAACGCCAAGGCATATACAAACGGTTTTAAAGCCGAGCCCGGCTGACGTAAAGCATTGACTCCGTTTACTTGTCCGGCATGCTTTTTATCATAAAAATTAGCAGAGCCGACATACGCCAACACATCGCCGCTCAAATTATCCAAAATCACCACTGCACCGTTGGTGACATGCTGATCCGTAAGTTGCGCCAAATGTGCGCGCACTGTTTTTTCTGCGTATAATTGTAAGTCTTTGTCTAAGGTTGTGTGTACACGCGCCGTATTGGCGGCAAGTTTATAAATCAGTTGCGTAAAATGCGGCGCAGAAAACGGACGTTCGGCCCGTTGCACGCCTAACGGCTCGCGCATGGCCAACTCATATTGCTCTTGCGTAATGTTTTTTTGCTTTAGCATAGCCGCTAATACTCGCCCGCGGCGTTTTAATGCACCCGACGGATTTTCTAACGGATTTAATCGTGCCGGGGCCTGCAAAATGCCGGCTAGCAACGCACTTTGCGCTAAAGAAAGTTCCGCCGCCGGAACCGCAAAATAAAATTGTGCGGCGGACTCTATGCCTTGGGTTTGATTTCCAAATTCCAAGATATTGAGATATTGCCGCAAAATTTCATCTTTCGTGTATAATTTTTCCAGATGTAATGCATCGCGTGCCTCTGCCAGTTTCCCCCGCCATGTTTTAGGCCGCGGATATAAGGCGCGCGCCAACTGTTGCGTAATCGTGGAAGCGCCGGATACTACACTCCGGCCGCGCATATTTTGCCACAAAGCACGCAAAACAGCCCGCACATCTATCCCGTGATGTTCGTAAAAACGACGGTCCTCTACCGACGTAACCGCCAGTATTAACCAAGGTGAAATATCCGCCAGAGAAACGGCCTGTGCGTACGTGTCTTGCGTTGATAAAAAAGAACGCAAGGCATGCCCGTTTCTATCGTAGACTTGCACGGAATCGGAAAGTGTACTCGCGGCAAATACTTCCCCACTTATCAAGCAGGAAAGTATCAAAATAACCGCTCCAGACAAACCCAATAGCTTTTTCATTCGGGTTTAATTTTTACGGAAGATGTGGCAGTACGTCCGAAGACAGCCGGGTCATACAACTGACTGCCCCACGCACTGGGATAACTGAAATTTCCCACGATGGACGCTTGTACCAAATAACTATACTCATGTTCTCCCGCCGTCAGATAATCGGCAAATATCGCAATACGGTCATCGTATTTTTCATCTCGTTCAAAACCACCCCACCCACTATTATCCAAGCTAGCGGCATCGGCGCGGCTTTCGGTAACCAGCGAAGTATTTACCAGTTCAAAGCCCGCCGGGATAAAATCTTCTAATACCACAAAAGAATAAGGCGCGGAAGTGACAGTTTTGAGCGTCACTTTATAACGCTCTAACGCGCGCAACTCCGTCACTGGGTTGCCTGCCAAATCCGTAATTTGCCGCGAAACGACAAATCCCGCATTTAACGCATCTTTATACGTCTGCGGTGCATAGATTTGTGCTAAGGTATAATAAAGCGTTCCTGCCCCGGATTTGAAGATTTGCAACCGCGCCGGACTTCCTTTGAGATAGATATCGCGCAAAGGCCATTGTTTACTTTGCGTTTTGTTACTACGCCCTTCAAAACGCGCCATAAACTCATTGCGTCCGTTTAATTCCATCATGGCGGCAAAATCAGGCACCACCGCTTCACGTTGTTTATAATACGCATTTAGGGCAGAAAATACGGCGGCATTTGCACTGGTGCTTGCCCAATGACCTTGCGGGGTGAGCTGTTGTGTCAACCAACGTACCGCTTGATAAGGTTGCGCAAAATTGGCATTACTGCGCAACAGCGCTTCCAACGCCAGCGCGGTTGTTTTTATATCTTCTACATGTAACCACTCTTGCGGTTCACCCGTCGTAAAATGCATCGTTTGGGCACCATATACGGCTTGATTTAATAACCCTTGTGCCAAATTCTTTTTTATTTCTTCGCCTTTGCGCAAAGATTCTGCCGCCAATAGTAAATAACTCTGCGCGGCAGGCGTAAGGGCATTGCGCTGAGAATAAAGGTTATTAAACTGTCCGTCTAACCGTTGCCCATACAAAGCCAACACATATACTGCGTAAGCTTGGGTCGTTTTAATTTCCGAGGTACTATACGGATAAGCCATTTGCAGACTGTCACCAAAAATCCCTTTTAACCATGCCTCGGCTTTCTCTAACGCCGCCGACGGCACTTGATAACCCGCCTGTTTAGCGCGATAGGCCGTTTCCAAGGCATATGCTGTTACGTATGGATCTGCCTTTATCTCGTCCGGCCAATAAGCAAAACCGCCTGAAGACGTTTGATATGAGGTCATTAACTGCAAGATTTTTTGCACCTGCTGTTTATATTCCTTCGTATCTCCCAAATTAAAATCAGATACCAGTTTAGCGCCTTCTATAACCGGCAAAATTTTGGACATCTTTTGCTCTAAACAATCGTACGGATACGTCAATAAATATAACATACTTCCCCGTAAATTAATCAGCGCCGTAGAGGCAAAGGACAGATTAAATTCACTTGGGATTTGCTCATTAATAGACTGCGGCATTTCTACCAGTTGCTCGGTAGCATCTTCCGTCGCACCGTATAACGCAAGCGTTTGTTTTTTCTCTATTTCATTTACCGGGAAAGTAAGCTTTACGCTGTCTTGTGCATTGGATCCTTGCACGGTAAATTGCAATTGCGCTTGCCCCGATTGCACCGCTTGGCACGGCCATGAAATCTCCCGCGCGCCGCCTTTTTCCACCTGAATTTTCTGTGCGCGCTCTGTCAAAATTAATGC
>JAGCKY010000059.1 GCA_017647245.1 Elusimicrobiaceae bacterium | reverse complement strand
GCCGGGCGGCGCGATCGTCGGGGTGGTATCAGCCGCGTTGAGCAGAGGGCCTATCGTTTGGTACAACGAAAAAGACGAGCCCGCCGGACAAATAAACGGTGATTACTTTCTGTTTACGCCGATTAGCGGGGAAAATGCCGCCTTTATTCAGGCCAAGATGAAATCGGTATCGTCGCCGGGGCCTTTTCCGTACATCGTGCCGGTGGACGGACAAATTGCCGAGCAGACCACTGCCAAACTGCAGGAAGTATTTGGGCAGTTTAAATCGGCAGATGAAGTGCTTGCGGTAGAAGAAAAGAAATAATTTGTAGGATTTTGATAGCAAGCCAGCCCGTAGGGGCTGGCTTTTTTGTGGGCAAAAATAGGGCTTGACTTGTTTTTTTTTTTTTGGTACAATGGCAAGAGTAAGGACATTAAAACAAAAGGAGAGGTTATGAAAAGTCACGCATTTACGCTTATAGAGCTGTTAGTTGTTGTATTAATTATCGGTATACTGGCCGCCATTGCTCTGCCGCAATATCAGGTGGCAGTAGGCAAAGCCAGATTTATGGAATTAATTGCTATCGGAGATGCTATATACAAAGCAGAAGAAGTCTATTATTTGGAAAATGGAAAATATACAACAGATATAGAGGAACTGGCACTGAGCCTGACCGAAGGAACGAATATAAACATTGATTTAGGAAATGGGTATGCTAGTGTGAGAAAAGGGACCGGAGCTTATTATACATTCTATTGGCCGCATCATGCTAAGACCGCTTTTCGCGGACGAAGGGAATGCCGGGTACCCATTGACAAACTGACCCAGACCAATAAACAAATTTGCGCCAATTTGACCGGGGGACGAGAGTATGAGGAAGCAGATTACTCCCTTTGGATTTTTCAGAAATAAGAATCAAAACGATTACAAATTTTGAAAGATTTGTTTACTGATTTTTTCCGGGTCAAAATCCTGCGGGCGGTTGATATCCAAACGCAGGATATTTTTGTATCGGTTAAACCACGTGCGCTGACGTTTGGCATATTGGCGGGTGCGGATGATAATTTTCTCTAATGTTTCTTCGCGGGTTAATTTGCCGCCAATCCATTGTAATATTTCGGGATAGCCCAAACTTTTTAGCCCCGCACAATCCGGCGCAAAGCCACGGGCGAGCAGTGCGCGTGTTTCCTCGGCCATGGGGTCTAACATGGCTTGCGTGCGGCGGATAATGCGCTCATTTAAAAGTTCTTTTTCCCAATTTAAGTAAACAAATAAGGCTTGGTCTTTCGGAAACTCGGTTTGAAAGAAAGCCCCTGTTTTTACCTCGGAAGCGGGGCGTCCGGTCAACCGGCAAATTTCAAGCGCGCGTATGACGCGGTGTATATTCTGCGCCGGAATTTGCGCGGCAGAAACGGGGTCAACTTGTACCAGGCGCGCGTGCAAAGCTTCACGTCCGTTTTTTTCCGCAAAGTCAGTCAGTTCCGCGCGCAAAGCCGCACTGGCGGGGGGGAGTTTATCTATTCCAATAAACAGTGCGTGCAAATACATCCCCGTGCCACCCGCAAAAATAAACGGTTTGTCCGGTCGCGCGGCGAGCAAGGCGCGGCTTTTTTCACAGAAAGAAAACACATCAAAAGTTTGATCGGGCGGCAGAAAATCCACCAAATGATACGGGATATTTTCCACTAAATAATGACCGTCTTTCCATGTGCCTTGCGGTTTAGCCGTACCGACGGTTAAATCCGTATAAATTTGGCGCGAATCGGCGGAAATAATTTCGCTGCCCAGCTGGCGGGCCAGCGCAAGGGCAAGTTCGGTTTTTCCGCTGGCAGTCGGCCCGGCAAGGATGATGTGTTTCATGGATATATTGTAATAAATTTAGGCGATAAAAAACCCGCGGCGTGCGCGGGAGAAAATTATTTTTTCTTTTGTTGTTTAAGATTTTTGCTGATTTTGTTTCTGCCCTGCAAATAAGCTTGCCGCCGTTTGGCCATGCAAAACAATTTAAAACACTTTTCTTTGGCTTCCAAAAAATTAGCGCGGGCTTGGCAGATCGTTTCGTATAAATCTTCTAACTGTTCTTGTGTAACTTCCGGCGGTGGTGTTGGCATATTCATATCCTTTTGGCGGGCGGGACAATAAAAAAGGCGACGCCCACATTTTGAGGATCGCATTCCCAAAATGGACATCGCCTGCCGTCCCGTGAGGAACGGCAAAACGATACCCATTTTTTGGCTGCGATCTGCCGGACATCCGGCAAAACATCCCGTAGGATGTACCAAAAAATCGGTAACAAAATCTAATTTTACAACTCCTATTATTGTAACATTTCTGACGCGCAGACTCACTAGTCTATTTATATCAAATGCGGGAAAATATTATATGAGCATAAAAAAGGCCCGCCGTAGCGGGCCCGAGGTGTATGAAAAGATTATTTATCAAATAAGGTTTCATCTTTTTGTATTTTATTGCAAATGCGGCAGGCTTTGCAGTTGGGTACGCACACTTCCGGCAAGCGCAGTAAAATACGGGTGTCACAGTCGTTAAAATCATCAGCCATGGCACTAATGAGCGCGGCATTTTCGGGGCTGATGTTGGTAAACTCAATACCTACCGTGTAAACATTTTCTTTCTGTTTTACCCAT
>JAGCKY010000058.1 GCA_017647245.1 Elusimicrobiaceae bacterium | reverse complement strand
TCTTGTTCGGCGGGGTCTAGCGCATGATCACGGATGCCGGCGGTATCGGTCAAAATGATTTTTTGTCCGTCTAAATCCAGTGTTTCTTCCACAGTGTCGCGCGTCGTGCCGCTCTGGGCAGACACAATCGCGCGGTCAAAACCCACCAAGGCATTAAGCAAACTGGATTTGCCGCAATTGGGCGCGCCGACAATGGCCACTTTCAGACCTTCTTTAATCAAACGTCCGACGGAAAAAGTATCGGCTAGCCGCGCTAAATGTGAAATTTGTCCTTGCAAAATCTGCGTGGTCTGGGCAACGTCCAGCGGCGGCATTTCTTCATCTACATCGTCTAGGCGCGCTTCAATTTGCGCGAGCAGTTCCGTCAGTGCGATTTTGGTTTGCTGTAGTTTTTCACTTAATCGTCCGTCTAAAGAAGATACCGCTAAATCGTGCGCCGCCTTATTACCCGCGGCAATTAAATCACACAAACCTTGCGCTTGCACCAGGTCCATTTTTCCGTTCAAAAATGCTCGCTGGGAAAATTCCCCCCGCTTGGCCGCTTGCGCACCGTTGGCACATAATAATTCAAGCAACCGCCCGCGGATATAGGCTGAGCCGTGCAAAGCAAATTCCACCACGTCTTCCCCGGTGAAACTGCGCGGCGCGGCAAAATACGTCACCAACGCTTCGTCTAAAATTTGCTCTCCGTCGTAAATGCGGCAAAAAACCTGTTCTCGCGGCGGAAACTCTTTTTTTCCCCCCGTAAGTTTGCACAAAATGCCAAGCGCATCCGGGCCGCTCAAACGCACGAGCGACACCGCACTTTGTCCCGGTCCGGTGGCCGGGGCACAAATGGTAGTTTGCATATACCATTATTTTATAATTTTTAGGACGGCTTGGATAGGGTTTTGTCGTACGCGCGGGCGCGGCGCGTGTGCACCCGGGCGCATAGGTGGGCGTGCGCGCGTAAGTGACTATAGATACAAAAACCCCGCCATAACGGCAGGGCTTTTCGTATTAAAAACAATTTATTTGTTTTCGGTTACTTGCGCAGGTTGCGTTTCTGCAATAGTTTGGGGAACAGGTGTTTCGGTTGCCACTTCCGCCGCAACTACCGTTTCTTGCACCGCTTGCGCGACTTCGGCCGCAGGTGTTTCTTCTTTTTTTGCAACCGGTTGGTCGGCCGGGCGCGGACGCAATGTTACTTTGCGATATTCCGCTTCGCCCTCGGAAACGGTAATGACAAATTCATTGTTTTCCGCGGCGCGGTGAATGTAGCGGCGCAATTGCGCGCTCATCGGGCGGAAACGATATACGCTGTATCCTTTTTTAATTTGATTAATGCCATATTCCAAATCGGCATTGATTTTATCTTCGGCGCGGCGCCAATAATTTTGCGTATCTACCACCACGGAAATCGGTTTTTCAAAATGGCGGCTGATGCTTAGCGTAGCCAAGTATTGCAAAGATTCCAACGTCTTGCCCTCTTTGCCAATGATAATAGCCGGGTGGTCACAATCCAAGGTAACCAAAATGCGGTTTTGTTTTTCGTCCCACCAGGTGTGCAGGTTTTCTACTTTAATGCCCATGTGCTCTAAAATTTGAGCAATATAATTCTGCGCTTCTTGCATGGGGGCTTTTAATAATTCAGGTACCACGGCATTTTGAATTTCCAAAGACGGCAACAACTGCGTTTCATTTTCATGTGATACTTTTTCAGCACTGCGGCGCGGGCCGTAAGAACGGCGTCCGCCGCGTTTGATTTCTTTTACACCGCCGCGGCTACCCCGACGATTACCGCCTTTACCATTGCGGCCGCCGGCGCGTTTTCTCTTTGGAACGTCCATATAAATTTGAGAATCCAAATCAGATGATACCCAACGTTTTTGGCGCATTTCCACCACGGCCGGACGTGCACCCAATCCCAAAAACCCTTTGCGCGGATGTTCAAGCACTTTGATCTCGGCTTGTTCGCGGCGTATACCTAATTTTTTGAGTCCTTTTTCAATGGCTTCGTTTACTTCTTTTCCTTCTACTTTAATTTTCTGCGGCATAAAATGGCTCCTTAATTTACTTTAGCAAGTTTCTTATTTACCAAGGTTTGAATACCAAAGGTAATCAAACTGTTTGTCAGCCAGTACAAGACCAGCCCCGACGGGAAATTCATAAACAGCAAGGTGAAAATCAGCGGCATATATTTGAACATCGCGGCCTGCGTGGCGTCCATACCGGCCGGCATAGTTGACTTTTGTTGGAAATACATCACCGCACCCATTAAAATGGGCAAGATATAATACGGATCTTTGGAAGACAAATCCGTAATCCACCAAATAAATTTCGCCCCGTGCAAAGACCAAGACGTACGCAACGCATTAAACAGCGCCAGGAAAATCGGCAACTGAATCAGTAGCGGCAAACAACCCATTAACGGATTAATGTGGTACTTTTGGTACAAGGCCAACATTTCTTGATTAAGTCTTTGCGGATCGGATTTATAGGTTTCTTGCAAACGTTTCATTTCCGGCTGTACTTTTTTCATTTGTGCGCTGGATTTGAGCGACATTTGCGTGAATTTGAACAGAAGGGCCTGCAACAACACCGTCAGCATAATAATGGCCACGCCGTAATTGCCCGTCCAACTGTAGAACAATTCCAGCACGTTGCGCGCTAAACGTCCCAGCGCGCCGAAAAAGCCAAATTCAATGCTGCGGCCCAAATGATACGGCAACTTCTCAAACAACTGATAATCTTTCGGTCCGAAATAAAAATCGGATTTTAAATCCAACGTACTTTTACCCGCCAAGGTTTGCGCAGGCACTTGAATAGAAAGTTGCGGCCCGGTTACTTCCGCTTCTCCCATCAGTCCCCACAAGCGTTTCTTGGTAGTGACGTTTTCTTTGCGTGCAGACAACGTGCCCGCAGTCCAATTTTGCGGAATAAGCACACTTAAAAAGTAGCGGTTTTCCACACCGGCCCACATCCAGTCTTTACCGGACGCAGGAGATTTATCTTTCTCCGTAAACTTAACTAAAGTCGGATTGCGTTTGCCTTCTTCTTGGATTAAGTAGACAGCTTTGGATTCGCGTTCATTATCGTT
>JAGCKY010000057.1 GCA_017647245.1 Elusimicrobiaceae bacterium | reverse complement strand
GTCGCCCACTTGGCCGCCGGACTCTGCATAAAAAGAAGTTTTATCAAAAACGGCATATCCCTCACCCGCCAATTTTTTCACTTCATTAAATTCGTTATCCAACAAAGTCAAAACGGCGGCGTCTTGCGTCAAGTTTTCGTACCCCGTAAACTGCGTAGCCGGATAATCTTGCTCTAATTGTTGCAAGCGTTTGACTTTTTCTTTGGAAAGTTCATCGGCGTAACTGCGGCTTCTTTCGGCAGCATCTTCTTTGGCTTTTGCGTACCCTTCTTCATCTACTTTAACTCCTTTGGCCGCGGCAATTTCACGCGTAAGCTCTAACGGAAAACCAAACGTTTCATGCAAATGGAAGGCATCTTCCCCGGATAGAACTTTTTTGTTTTCTGCCAGTAATTGTGCTAATTTTTCTTCACCGGTTTGCAACGTTTTCAAAAAAGTTTCTTCTTCTTGTTTGAGAACATCTTCAATGTGCGCTAAATTTTTATCAATTTCCGGATATAATCCGTCAAAAATTTGGCTGACTTTTTTGGCCAGCGTATACAAGAAAGGTTGTTGGCTACCCATCAGTTTACCGTAGCGGGCCGCACGGCGGATTAAACGGCGCAAAATATAACCGCGCCCTTCGTTAGACGGCAAAATACCTTCCGCAATTAAGAAAGATGAACTGCGCACATGGTCTGCAATAATGCGCAAAGCGGAAATTTCAATTTTATTTTTCCCTTCAATTTTCAAAATCTGTTTGGCTTCATCGGTCAGCGGCGTAAACAAATCCGTTTCAAAAATGTTTTGCTTTTTCTGCATAACCATGCATAAGCGTTCTAACCCCATACCCGTGTCAATGTTATTGTGCGGCAAGGGTTGCAAAGAGCCGTCTTCCAAACGGTTGTAGCTTTCAAACACGACGTTCCAAATTTCTACAAAGCGTCCGCAATCACATGTAATATCACAATGCGGATTTTTACAACCTTTATCGCCAAAGTCATAATAAATTTCCGTGCACGGACCGCAAGGCCCCGTCGGTCCCATGGTCCAAAAATTATCTGCCTCGCCCAATTCAAAAATGCGCTCTTTGGGCACGTATTGCAACCACGCTTGATACGCTTCTTCATCACGCGGAGCGATGCCGCCTTTGTAAATACTGACATAAAGCTTATCCGGCGAAATTTTGAGCACCTCTGTCAGATATTCCCACGCCCAAGCGATGGCTTCTTTTTTGAAATAATCTCCGAAAGAGAAATTGCCCAACATTTCAAAAAAGGTTAGGTGTCTTTCGGTAAAACCTACGCTGTCAATATCGGTAGTACGTACGCATTTTTGGCAAGAGCATGCGTTTTTTAACGACTTATCAATACCCATGAAATTGGCCTTAAATTGTACCATTCCGGCCGACGTAAACAGTAAGGTCGGGTCGTTGTGCGGAATCAGCGAACTGGACGGAATAATAGGTAGTCCTTTGGAATGGAAAAAATTTAAATAGCCGTTTCTTACTTCTGTACTTTTCATATTAGTCCTCTGTCATGGGTATATACATTATTATATCAAATCCCTTTTGCCCGTAACGCGCCCGCCTACATTTGTTATAATTTGGGTATGCATAAAATTACTGCATATTTATTGATTGTCATCGGCTTGGCGCTGATGTGTTTTGCGTTTACAGGAATGTATCAAACTTTTGTGAACAAAAAACCGGTTGCCCAAATTATTGCGGCGCAACCTTTGTCCGTCAATACCCAAAACGGCAGAATTGAATTAGATGGTGCTTCTATCGTGCAAACGCTTAACATTTCTCTGTTTGCGTTTTTTATGATGTTTTTAGTATTTTTGGGCTCGCATATTATCGGTATTGGCAACAATATGCTCAAAACTGAGCGCATTTGCCAGACTTTAGAAAAATTACGAAAAGAAGACGTGACCTCTCACGAAAAAGATATTAAAAAGTTATGAAAACTTTTGTCATCATCAACCCCGTCAGCGGAAAACAAGAGCGCGAAAAAGAAGAATGGGAAAAGCCCGTACGCATTAATTTTCCCGACGCTGCTGTTTTCTTTACCAAACATGCCGGCCACGCTACGCAGCTTGCCACGCAAGCATTGCAAGATGGCTATGAGCACATTTTGGTGGCCGGGGGTGATGGCACTATCAATGAGGTAGCCCGCGTGCTGGTGGGCAAACCCGCCGCGCTGGGCATTATCCCCAAAGGATCCGGCAACGGTTTGGCGCGTGAGTTGGGCATTCCGCTGCGCTACGAGGAAGCGCTCGTGCGTTATCAGCACCCACAACCTTTTTGGTGCGATGTAGGGGTGGCTAACGGCGAGTATTTTTTCAATGTAGCGGGTATAGGTATTGAAGCGGAAATTGCCCGCCAATTTGCCGAACATGGCAAAAGCGGCACACGCGGCATGTGGCCGTATTTTAAATTAGGCGCGCAAACTCTTTTTTCTTATCAGCCCAAAGCACTGTCCGTTACCTATGACGGACAAGAGCAACTGCTTGTTCCGCTAACGCTTGTATTTGCCAACGGTACGCAATACGGCAGTAACTTTACAATTGCGCCTTATGCCGCTTTAAATGACGGATTTTTAGATATGGTAGAAGTAAAAGATGTGCCTAAATGGAAACTTGCCCTAGCGGCCCCATCTTTTTTCCGCAAGGCCCCGGCCGCCTTTGGCGTAACGCATATGCACCGCACCACACAGGCCGTTGTACGCGCGCAAGGTGAAATTGTTTACCATCTGGACGGTGAGCCCCGCGTAACCCGCGACGAGCTGACTATTTCCTTACTGCCGCAAAAATTAAAATTACTCAAACCACAGGTATTTTGATATGGCTCCGCGCAAACGCCGCACTTCTTATTCGCGCAGTAATAAACAAATCAAATTTTGGGTCACGCTCATTACCGCAGTAGTGGCTGCTATTATGCAACAAACCGGCAAGCCGCTATCGGACAAAATGCCCGATGAGCAGGCCTTACAGAACGTATCGGTCGTTTCTGTTTACGACGGAGATACCTTTAAAATCAATTTAAATTGCTCGCTTGCGGTCTATTGTGAAAAAGTGCCCGTGCGTGTATTGGGGGTAGATTGCCCCGAGATAAAAGGCAAAACCGAAAAAGAAAAACAACTTGCGCAAAAAGCTAAAACATTTACTAAAAATTTCCTAAACAACGGTCCGATTTCTTTAACCGATTGTAGCCGTGATAAATACTTCCGCCTGCTGTGCAAGGTATATAACGCACAAGGCCAAAATCTTGCCGATGAGCTGATTAAACGGGATTTGGGTTACAAATACTACGGCGGCACCAAGTCCGATAAGTACCAATAATTGTGCAACAAAAGTCTTAAACAAAATTAGTTCCCTTTTCGGCTGATTTTGTATAATGGGAGTGTATACGCGTACTCAAATACAGTACGCGCGATATGGGGTTGACTTTTGTTTTCAGAGGAGAAAACGACATGTTTTTTACACAAAAAGAACAGAATGTTTTGAAAAAATTTGTAGCAGTGTTTTTGGTAGCTCTTTTGAGCAATGCGGCACACGCCGCCAACTACGGTGTAAATACCAACTTAAATTTGGGATACGGCACTGCCGTTATTACCAATGAAGCCAAATACAGCGATCATACTTTTACCCCCACTTCTGGCTCTTACAACGATATCGTTTCCGATAAACTGACTATTTCCTATTATGCAGGTAACACTACCGCCATTAGCGCGTCCGATTTAACCTTGCAGAACAATATACTGGATTTAGCCGGCGGAACTACTTTTACGCAAGAAGGATTTGCCCCTGTGGCCGCCGCGCAATTAGACTTTAGAAATACCCATCCTTCTTCCTCTGTAGATTTAAGCGCCTTTGCTCCCACTGTTAAAGATAATACACTTAATGTAACCTATCATTCCACCGATCTTTCCGGCATCAAAGGAAATTTATTCGGCGCACTGGTAGAAACCGAAAATACCAATATCGGCAATTTAACTATTTCCGGCAATACCGTTAATTCTGCCATAGACACCCAAAGCGAAGGCACGCAAATCTTCGGGGCGGAAGTCATTTTAAATGCCTCTCACTCCGGCGCAAATATCGTGATGAATCAAGACTTAACCGGCAACAAGGTAAACATCAGCAACGGTACCCTGCGTAATGAAGTAATCGGCGGCGAAATTTTAGGGGTCATTAAAGATACCGGCGAAAGCATGAACATTTCCGGCAATGTAACGAACAATATCGTCACCATTACCAAAGGCACCATACAAACCCCTGTCATTGGCGGTGTGTTGGCGGTAGATTCCAAAAACAAATCCCAAACTATCAGCTTAACAGGCAATGTAACGGGCAACGAGTTGGTCATTCAAGGCGGAGAGTATAATACCGGGGCCATTTTGGTAGGCGGCAGTATTGCCTTAGAAGGTTACGCCGCTAAAACAGATTCCACTTTAACTTCTGCCGTAACAGGTAATAAAATTACTATTTCCGGCGGAAATTTTTATAACAGTTTAATCATTGGCGGCGTCACTACTTCCGACAATAAAAACGGCCCTAATGTATCCGGCGCTATTTCCGGAAATATAATTGAAATTTCCGGTACGGCCACCTTAGATGCAAAGACTTGGTTATCCGGCGGATTTACCAACGGTACCAACGCCTATAACAACAATACCTTGATTTTGAAAAAATCCGGCCTATCTGTTTTTGGTGTGGATGGTTTTGACACTTACCAATTTGATGTCACCAATGCCACCAACGGAACGGTTTATTTAACTTCCGCACACGGTAACGGACACGATAATGTCTTATATGCCCAATTCACCCCCAGTCACCTAAACGGCGCTTGGGACATAGACGGTGCTACGGTCAATTGGGACACTCAAGACAGCAAACGCCCCGCCAACTTGGGCATCGGAAGTACCGTTACTTTGCTCAAAGATAACAGCGGTTTTGGATTAAGCGGTACGTTAGCCAATGCCGGCACTACTACCGATTTTGTAGACGGCGGCAATACCTACACCTACACGCTACTCCAACGCCCCGACCGTGTGGATTTGGTGCTTAATCAATTAGTAGCATCGGGCGATTGGAATGAGGATATTTCCTTTGCCGCAGGTAATTATAGCGGCGATGATGTTACCATGCAGATAGGCGGCACGTTAAAAGCACAAAACATTTCTGTTGCTTCCAATGCCGCGGCAACAGGTTCATTGACTGCTAACACTTTAGACGTAACCGCTAACAACACCGCCTTAAATTTATCCGCGGTGCAAGCAGGCCAACTTAATGCCACATTCAATACTATTAACATAGACAACGGATATAATTTGACAAAATCCGGCAATGCGCTGTACACGTTTACCAATATGAACGTGAATAGTGATGCGAATCTTTCCTCTTTGGACGTGGCAGAAAACGCCGCTACCGTTACGCTAGCCAGCGCAGCGACCGCCAATATCAACGAAATCAATTTGGCACGCGGCGCAACACTTACTATGGCCGGCGCGGGAAATTATAATTTCAATACACTTAACACCTATGGCACGGGTTCTAAATTTGCCGCCGATTTAAATGCCGCAGGCAAGAATTTAAACTTCTTCTTGGAAGACACCACCACGGCCGGAGCAACCGCCCTGCAAGTAACCGGCAACGCCGACATCACAAATAGTACCGTTCAAGTGGGTATTTTGGGTGGCCCTACCGCAGTCTTACAACAGAACGACCAAGTCGTTTTAGTAGACGCAGGTACTTTAACGGGATTACCTGTTGATATGACTGGCGTGGGCAACACGGGATTAATGATTAAATATCAATTTGACTTAGAAGCCATCGGCAATCAATTAGTGGCCACGGTTACCAATACGCAACTTTCCGAAAATTCCAAGGCATTTTCCGAAGGACGCGCCGTGTCAACCGCTTTAGTCAATCAGGGGGCTGATTTCGCCGCGCAAGATGCTATGCTCTCTGCCCAACAAGCGGCTGAAATGACTAATGGGTTAGCGACTTTTGCGGCTATCGGCGGCGGAAAATCACGCTATGAAACAGGTTCTCATGTAGACTTAACTGCCTTTAATGCCGCGGTTGGTTTGACTCGTAAGTTGGAATATTCTGCTGATATGGATTGGTTGCTCAGCCCCTTTATTGAATATGGTATAGCCGATTATGATACCTTCAATTCTTTCCTCAGCGGAGACGTAAAAGGAAAAGGAAATTCGCAATATATCGGCCTGGGTCTATTGGGCAAAGGAACTTCTTCCAACAATACTTATGTAGAACTATCGGCCCGCGTTGGACGGCTTGAAACCGATTTTAAGGGAGCTGTGTACAACGCCAACGACGCCGATTATAAATACGCTATCCCCTACTACGCCGCTCATTTAGGGTTGGGTTACTTGTGGCAATGGAGCGAAGTAGCCGCGCTGGATTTCTCCGGTAAATACTTTTGGTCTTATCAAAACGCAAAGACCGTTTCTATTTCGTCCGGTGATGAAATTCGTTTCAAAAATACCAACTCCAGCCGTGTACGCGCCGGAGCTCGTTTAAATCTGGCTTGGGATAAATTATGGGCACCGTATGTGGGCGCCGCTTATGATTATGAATTTGACGGCAAGGCCCGCGCCAGCACTTATGGCATGGATATTGATGCGCCGGGGCTCAAAGGCGGTACTGCCTTGGCCGAAGCGGGCGTCACTTATAGCGGCAATACGCTTATGCTGGGCATAGGAGCCGAAGGGTATGCCGGCCGCCGCCGCGGTCT
>JAGCKY010000056.1 GCA_017647245.1 Elusimicrobiaceae bacterium | reverse complement strand
GAAACATTTATGAACAAAAAAGCGAATCTAAAGTCGTCATCCCGCAGTGTTTCTGTGCGGGATATAAGTTGTTGCGCTATACCCCGCACAAAGACTTTGCGGGGTGACGGTATTGGGGCACAGGCGTTTACATTAATTGAATTATTAGTAGTTGTCTTAATTAACGGTATACTGGCGGCCATTGCCCTGCCGCAATACCGCGTGGCCGTAGCCAAAGCACGCTTGGCCGCCGCCATTCCGGCAGTAGCCTCTATGAAGCAAGCCGCCGAAGCCTATTACATGGCAAACAATGAATATGTCAACGATATATCCGCTTATGATATAGCCTATCCCATTTGTAATACCGCTCTTACGACGGGGCATTGCCGCCGTGCCGACGGCACATGGTTTGATGTAGCAACCGGTAGTGGCGCTTGCACCTGGGATGTTGCCGGAATTATTATGAACGGGGATGATGCCATCAACAGTTACGGTATTTGTTTAGACCACTCTAATCACCCCGGCAAAGTTTACTGCGGCGCCGCCAAAAATAATTCCGTTGCCAATCAAGTGTGTCAAAGCATGGGAGGCACGTTTAATAGATTAGGAAAATGTATTAGTACAGCCAACAAAACCCCTTGTAATATCTATTTGCTCCCCTAAAACTGCTATAATAAAAATATGGCAGATACAGACAGCGTGGTTAGCGACGTAAAACTTTTTATTGAACGCCTGAAAAAAGAAATGCCCGAAGTGTTCGGCGGACCGGGTGAAAACGCGGAAACCGAATCGGGCAAAGTGCTTTTTCAAGGCAAGCTTTGCACGGCCCGCGTGCATCTGACGCCCGACCAAGAGGAAGGGGTGGACTTTACCGGCGACGCGTTCAATATCTATCTGCAAACCCCGCAGGCCGACCCCAATGCACTGATGGAAAAGTGGCTACATGACAAAGCCGCCGATGTACTGAAAGCCAAAACAGCCGAGTGGGCCGCCAAAATGGGCGTGGAATATAACAACATTGTCATTAAAGACCAGCAGACCTTGTGGGCCAGTTGTTCTGCCAAAAAAAATATCAATTACACCTACCGCATTATCAAAATGCCAGAAGCCATACGCGATTATTTAATTGTGCATGAGCTGGCGCATTTGGTACATATGAATCACGGCGCGGAGTATTGGCAACTCGTCGGGCAATACTGTCCGGACTACAAAGCGCACCGCCGCTGGCTTAATGAAAACCGCGGCGCGGTCTTTGCCAAATTGGATTTAAAATACACGCCGGAAGAAAAGACCGACAACCCTACAACCGATTCTCAAAATCCTGTCCATTAAATTAAAACCTTATACCGAGTACAAGCTCCAATCTCTACGCAATTTGTATCATCAATTTTTACCCCTCCTAAACTTTTACAAACCTGTTGCGCAACATTATTGCCTTGCTTGGCTTGGCATAACCAACTATCCCAGTCCGCAAAAGTTGTACCCCCGTAAGGCAAAACCAATACTATTGTTTTGGTAGTGTTTCTGACATATAAATACGTGGATGCAATAACGATTCTTTCACTGGTCAAATCCCATACTGTTTCGGATGTTTTCGTACCCGGCAACCCAATATCCAAATCTTCAAAATTAGTCGCATACGCATTGTTTGCCAAATAATAACGGTCTTGGGCATCTTTAATAGAACGGGCAATAATCATTGCCTCTGCCATACGCGCTTTTTCCACCGCCACACGGTATTGCGGCAAGGCTATGGCCGCGAGTATACCGATAATTAAGACGACTACTAATAATTCAATTAATGTAAACGCCTGTGCCCCAATACCGTCACCCCGCAAAGTCTTTGTGCGGGGTATAGCGCAACAACTTATATCCCGCACAGAAACACTGCGGGATGACGACTTTAGATTCGCTTTTTTCATAATATTTCCTCTCAAATAATTTTAAAACCTTGCATTTATTATGCAAGGGGCCAGAAGCAAAAATTAGTACCCAGCAAATCCAGCTCCAAAAAAAGTATACCAAAAAAAAAAAACAAGTCAAGCCCTATTTTCACTTTTTTCAACGGGCGGGGGAAAGGGGCTTTATTTCACCCTGTTTTTTAAGTCCATATTTTATACAATACTCTTATACAGCAGGAGGAGATGTGAGTACAGAAATTTTGAAACAAACCCCGCTGCGCGCTGCTTGTGAAGCCGCCGGCGGCAAGATGGTAGATTTCCACGGGTGGCTTTTGCCCGTGCAGTTTGACAGTATTTTGGCCGAACACAAAGCCGTGCGCACGTCGGCAGGAATGTTTGATGTATCACACATGGGGCAAGTGTTTGTGGAAGGTAAAGACGCTTGGAAATTTTTGCAATATATTAACACCAATAACATTAAAAATACACCGCCCAAAGGTACTTACTCACATATCGTCAACGAACAGGGCTGTATTATTGATGATGCGATTTCTTTTTGTTTAGCACCCGATAAATTTTTAGTCGTCGTAAATGCCGCGTGCATTGATATTGACGTGGCGTGGTTTAATAAACAGGCCGTCGGCTTTGATGTCAAAATCACTAACGACAGTGACAGTTGGGGTATGATTGCACTGCAAGGGCCGAAAGCGTTGGAATATGCCGCGGCGCAAATTCCCGGCGCGCAAGACATGGCGCGCTTTACCATTAAAGAGATTGAACTTTTTGGTGCCAACGGGTACGTGACCCGCACGGGTTACACCGGGGAAGACG
>JAGCKY010000055.1 GCA_017647245.1 Elusimicrobiaceae bacterium | reverse complement strand
TGAAAACCGTGATTGTATATGGTGTATGTATAGGCCCCATAGGCAAAGACAAACGGAATCGGTTGAAAACGAATTCCTGCGGTATAGCGCATGACGCCGTCGTAAGAAGTTTTGCCGGAGTTAACGCCTAAATCTTTTGTTTTGATGCCACTGTAATCATACCCCACTCCCACATAAGGTGTGAAAACGAGTACCGGAACAGCGCCGTACATGGAAATGGAAAAATGGTCGCCGTCGTAATAATCCGTGCCATAACGGTCATAAAATACCGCCGCGCCCAAATTAACAATCGCAATAGACTCGTTCCATTTCACGCCTGCACCGATAGAGTGAAAACCATTATAAGTGGTGCCGCGCAAAGCCGGGGTGATATTAAAGAAAGGGAGTTTCGTTTCAGCGGTCACGTACGGTGCGTAAAAATAATCGTCGCTGGAGAAGTTATCACTGGCTGTATTGACGGCCGCTACGGAAACGCCCACATCAAAACTGGGGAAAGTGGCAGATTTGCCCGTGTGAAAATCGGCTTGGCCGATCATGGTGGCTAAATCGCGGTTATAGCTGGCTAAACCGTTGGCGTTAAAGTGGTCACGAAAGTCAGTCCCCATATCGGCAAAAGCAGGCAATGCAAAAGCAAACATCAGTAAAACTACAGCAATTTGTTTTTTCATAGTATATTCCTTTCGTTGCTAAATTTCCCTACATATTATATGATAGAAAAAGAGAGTAACTTGCGCAAGAGAGCGTGGCAAAATTTAAAAATTTTTGGAGAGAATATGACCCACCCATTAGCCGGAACACTTACCACAGAACGTATGAATGTGCAGGAAAAGGAACATTTATTTTGGCAACCGGAAGGGGAAATTGCCCCGGTGAAATTCGGCACTTCGGGACATCGCGGACAGTTGGGGCACGGCTTTTGCGTGGCGCACGCGCGCGCGATTGCACAGGCGGTAGCGCAAATCCATTTGCAAGACAAAATCAGCGGGCCGATTTTATGCGGCGGCGATACACGCTTGATGTCCGGCGCAACGGCACAAGTTTGTGCGGAAGTCTTGGCGGCTAACGGGCTAACCGTTATTTTAGCACAGCATGCATTACCGACCCCGGTATTTTCTTTTGAAATTATCAGCGGGCGCGCAAGCGCGTGCTTGAACGGCACGGCCAGCCACAACCCGCCGCAAGATATGGGGCTGAAATATAATCCCTCGCATGGCGGACCGGCGGATTCCGCGCTGACGGCGCGTATTGAAAAATTAGCCAATGTGTATTTGCAAAATCCCGCAGAGGTTAAACAAATTCCGCTTGCACAAGCCGAAGAAAAAGGACTCATTTTAAAGAAAGATTTAGTCACGCCGTATGTGCAAGCGCTTGGCAAAATGGTAGATTTTGCGGCGATTAAAAAAGCCGGACTCAAAGCCGCTATTCATCCGTTGGGCGGCGCAAGCTTGCGTTTTTACCGCGCGATTAAAGAAATGTACGGACTGAAAAATTTACATATCGTAAACGAAACCGTGGACCCGACTTTCTATTTTATTCCCATTGACCACGACGGAAAAATTCGCATGGACCCGTCCTCCGTCTATCCGATGAAACCGCTGATTGAATTGGTGCAAAGCGGCGAATATGATTTTGCGGGCGCCAGCGACCCGGACGCAGACCGTTTCGGTTGTGCGACGAAAACGGGCGGGCTTATTTCACCCAATCACGCATTGTGTGTGCTGGCGGATTATCTGATTAAAACGCGCGCACCGAAGCCGGGTATGCAAATCGGCCGTACGCTGGGTACGACGATGCTGCTGGACCGCATTGCGCAAGGCGCGGGATTTAGCATTGATGAAGTGAACGTGGGATTTAAGTATTTTGTGGACGGCATTGTGCAGGGCCGCTATATCCTGGCTGGCGAAGAAAGCGCGGGCATGAGTACGAGCGGCTGGACCCCGGAAAAAGATGGTATTTTGGCGGTGTGTTTGCTGTTGGAAATTGCGTCTAAAGCGGGCGATATCGGTGCTTTGTACGAAAAATTGACAGCGCAATACGGCAAGCCGTTTTATACCCGTGTGGACGTGCCGACTGATGACGCGGCCAAAGCGCGCGTGAAATCTTTTAAGAAGGAAGATTTAAAAGATTTGACCGAAGTAGCGGGCGAAAAAGTGACCGCCGTGCGCGACACGGACGGTATCAAAGTATATTTGCAAGATTCGTGGTTTTTGGTACGGCCCAGCGGCACAGAAAATATTTTAAAATTCTATGCCGAAACTTTCCGCGATGAAGAACATTTACACGCAATTATTGAGGCCGGGCGGAAATATTTTGGGGTATAGATTAATTGAATAGCTGTTTTAAAAAGGAGCGAAATTTTATTTCGCTCCTTTTTCTCGTCTGAAAAATAGGGCTTGACTTGTTTTTTTTTTTTGGTATAATACGGGGGTAGTGATTATTTTTAAAGTCGTCATTGCGGGCGTGGACCCGCAATCCAGAGCCGTTTATAGAGTTGTTTTTCCTTTATGAACAACGCTGGATCCCGGATCCATGTCCGGGATGACGATGCACACAAAGCATAGAAAGGAGATTATTATGAACAAAGAAGAAATAAAAAAGTGTTGTCATTCCCGATACCAACATTCGGGGATGACGCTTTATTTTATGAAAAACCACGCATTCACACTAATAGAATTATTAGTAGTTGTTTTAATTATAGGTATACTGGCAGCTATTGCCTTGCCACAGTATCAAAAAGCAGTAGCAAAAAGTCGCGCCATGCAAGCGATTGCTATGTTAAAAGATGTATATGAAGCTGCTGAAGTATATTACTTGGCAAACGGAACTTGGCCGAGTAAATTTGAGGATTTAGATGTGCAGATTCCTTGGACAGGAAATGTGAGAGTGACACCTGAAGATAGAGATCCTCATTCTACAGAGGATTGGTCTATTTCTTTGGTACCGGACGGAGTAAGAGTGACTGCTTTATCGGGACCTTATGCCCATACGGGTTTTGTGATATTGCATAAATATGTCTATTATGCAGATATGCCCTTGCGAACTCCTGTTTGTATAGAGTTAACGGGGCCAACTGCCATTGCCGGGAATTATGCTTTTGCTAAAGAACCCGGATCTTTTTGTCGGAAAGTGTTTGGTGGAACCCTTGTAACGAGGGGCGCTATTGTCTATTATTACAATATACCGTAATTGTAATTTATAACTTGAGCCACTTAAATTCAAAGAAAATCACTACGCTGAAAATGAGGACCAATCCCCAACCGGCCAGATAGGGATTGACGTAACCGTTTTCTCCTAGTGAGGTTACCATACTCATCAGCCACCAAAATGTAAACGCGATGACCATAGAGGCAATGATGTTTAAAATCTTACTTTTGCGTCGCGTGCTAATGGCAAACGGCATGCCCAACAGACACATAATCACCGTTACAAACGGCGTGGCGAGTTTAGATTGACGCTGTGTTTCGGCTACATACGTGACCAGTCCGGTACGTTTGAAAAATGTAATGCGGCGGTTGAGCTCGCGCAAACTCATCAGCTTGCCGTCCGTTTCGCTAATGGACATTTCCGACGGGGCCAGCGTGAGCGGAGAAGGCATCGTGTCAAAATGTTCGTCCTGTGTGCCGATGTTATCGGTAAAAGTACGCAGCGTACCGTCTTGATAAATCCAATGTTTTGTTTCGGCGTTCCATAGCATGCGCCGCGCTACTACCTGCGACACAATGTTCCAGTTTTCATTGTACGTGTCCACAGAAACGTCTTGCATGACGGCATTTCCTAAATCTACCCACTTGGCATAAAGCATTTGATGCGAAGAAATTTTAATGGTTACATCAGATTCGGTATTTACTTGAAAGGGGGCAGGTTTGATTTTGCTGTAATAAAGGATATTGGCTTTTAAATTCAGCGGCGGCACAACAAATTCCTGCAAAAGCATGGTAATCGCCGCGACGGAAATAATGCAAATGACAATCGGCTTAAATAATTGTTTGGGGGAAAAGCCGCTGGCCACGCATGCGGTCCATTCGCCGTTAGAGACCATTTCGGAT
>JAGCKY010000054.1 GCA_017647245.1 Elusimicrobiaceae bacterium | reverse complement strand
CAGCAGGTGCTTGCTCTGAAGTTTGCTCTACGAGATTTTCTTGTGCAACAAGTTCTTCTGCGGCCTCCTCGGATTCATCTAGAGAAATAACATTTGTCGGAGTTTGCTCTGCCTCGGTTTCTTGCACAACTTCCTGCGTAGCAACAGCCGACTCATCTAAAGCAGGTACGTCTGCGGGAGCTTCTTGCACGGGCGTTTCTTCCGCGGCAACTTCCTGCGTGGCAACAGCCGTTTCATCTAAAGTAGGCACGTCTGCCGGTACCTCTTGTACGGGAGCTTCTTGTACAACTTCCTGTACGGCGGTAACAGATTCATCCAAAACAGGAACTTCTGTTACATATTGTTCGGGTTGTACTTGTTGCGCCTGGTCAATGGCTTGAGAAATAGCATCGGTCTGTGTAACCGGCGTGGTAATCTCATTGATAAGATCTTCACGCTGTTGAGGCGTAAGCGGCGTTGTATCTTGTTGGGCAGGAGTTTGCTCAACAGGTTGTTGCTTTGTGTCACTCAAGCTGGCCGCGGCTGCTGTAACAGCGGCACCGGCCGCAGCGGCAGTGGCCGCTTGTTTAACGGGAGAAAGTAAATCTTGGAAAGTTTGCTCTTTTTCTTCTTCTGTTTGTTCTTTTACGTTAGAGTTGTACAAAGAATCCAATGCGGAGAGCAACACCACATCTTCGCCTTTGCTTTTTTCGGTTAAATTATCTTTGTTTTCCCCAATTTGGATTTCATCTAAAAAATCTACGGGTTTTTTTTCAGTATGTTGTGCGTCGGCAACAACTTGTTCGGCTTGTTGTACTAAACTATCTGTACTGGTGACGACAGCATCATCTGTAACGGATGCCGGAGTATTATTGACATCGTTTGTAAGCGGTGTTTCATTAATAGGAGTCTCGGCCGGAATGGGTCTTTCCGCGGGTGTGACCGGACGAGAAGCCAACTCGTTTAGACGTTCGGAAGTAGCTTCTTGGGCGGAAACTGCTTCATTCAAGCGGCCTTTCATTCCTTCTATTTCTTGGGTAAGTTGGTCAATCTTGGCAAGCAATTGCGCGGCCAAAGCATTACTGTCAAATCCCTGGCTTTGGGCGGGCGCGGCGCTACTGGCCACATTCATGGGTTGCGGCGGTGTTTGAGGTGCCTCATCAAAATCAAAAACGGAAGAAGCTTTGACCCACTCTTGTGCACCGCCGGCTCCGGCCGTTTCTGTGCAAATCAGTGTGTCCGGGGTAAACCCTTCTAATTCTGCAAGTTTTTCCTCATCGTAAGGACCAACTACTTTATCATTAATATAAACCCAATATCTCATTTTGTTTCACCCTGAAATAGAATAACAAACCGCTACGATAACAGCATAGCAAAAATACGACTGGTTTGACTAGTCCTTTTTTATAAATCCGAAAGATAGAATTTTTTGACCCCGACAAGGGGCTATGTGTTGTTTGAGGTAGCGGGCAGTATTTTGGGTGCGGATTGTTTATTTTTCGTCTAGCAAAGTGCGCACGGCCAAACCTAAATTTTCTTCTGTTTGATGCGTATGCCGCAAACGCTGTAAAATAGCTTGGAAGGTATCGGCAATATCTTTGGGCGTTTTTAGCGTTAAATGCCGACAGGCAATAGCAATTAAATCTTCTTTTAGTATGTTTGCTTTAAGCAATTTGGCGGTAAGGGTAATATCTTGTGCTTCTTTGGGAGTAATTTTGCACAGTAAGGTTTTGGCAGACAAAAAAGCATTGAGGGATGGATTGTCATAAAGTGCTTGTAAAGTTTGAAACAATTGGTCAAATAATTGGACGAATTTCCCCGCCCCGGTGACAGTGTATGCTTTTAATAGTGCGGCGGTATTTTGCAAAGATAAATGATATTGTTCTACCAGACGGTAAATATCTTTTTTATTTTGTTGGGCTTGCTGAGGATTTTGCGTTACGTCCTGTTTGGCTTGGGCCAGTAATTCTTTTACGATTTGTTTGGCTTTTTCGGTATCAGGTAGCGTTTGGTCAATAGGCAATTTTTCTAACGTTTCTGCAAAAGCCGTATCAAAAAAATGTGCGGCGCCTATGCTGGCATAATAATGGAGTAGTAAATCGGTATCGGTTGGTGAAATGGGTAAGGCGTCGGCAAGTTCCATAATAGAGGCACCATTTTGATAAATACGCAATTGATGTAATGCCGCCGGTACGGTGATTTCGCTCAGTAAAATTTGTGCTACGAGTGTATCGGCTATTTCTACCGCGGTACCGAGTTGTAAGGAGGTATCTGCAATGTCTTGTTGTAATTGAAAAACGGATTTTTTCTTTTCCAATGTGTAGACCAATTTAGCAGCATAGTCATCACTAATGTTGGGTAACATTTGATAAATCGTGAGTAACATGTTGCTACGTTTGTTTGCTTTTTCGGGCATATATTTTTAGCAAGATTTTAAAAATAGTTCTATGGCGCGGTTATATTTTTCAACGCACTTTTCATCTTGGATAAAAGCCAAATTGGCCTTGATGTTTTCTACACAACAGCGAATGGACGTTTTGAGTAGATGTTGTGCGCAATAAATGTCGGACAAAATGATGGGCGCAATATCCGATACAATCGGTTCCAATTCATGCAAACATTCTATGGCAGTAGTGGCAGTATCCATGGGCACGCGGGCGGCATGAATCAAGGCCTCTTGCATTGCTTGCGGGCGAATGGAATCTTCTTTAGGTAATTGTTTGGCGGCCACAAATGCGGAGTATGCTTCGCCGTCTTCCTCAATAAAATGATTTAATTGCACTTTGAGCGCAGCCAATTTATGTAGCGCAACGCTCAGGCGGTCTTTTACTTCTTGCGAAGTGGCCTTTTTTTTGCACGTAGTTCGTGCGGCCATTAACGCCAGCGAGTAACCCATAGCGGCGACCATAGCGGCGGCGGCTCCCCCGCCGGGTGTCGGGTCAGACGAGGCCAAGGCCTCATTAAATTTTTCGGCTGCTTTGAACCATTCCATAATTTCCTCACATAATGGTGCCCGAAGGCAAATCTTCGTATTTCTTAATTTTTAACATTTTCAGGCGGTCTTCATCAATTCCGGTGCGGCTGAAAAATACGTGCTCAATCGCGCTGGCAGGTGAAATATATACGCCGCGTTTTACGCCTTTTGGGTCGGTATTTAGGCCGAGCCACACATAAAACATTTCTATATCATTAAAATCGTCCAGCTGTAGTTCTGCGGCGGCTTGGCGCAAGAGTTTCGGGTCGCCAAATCCGCAGGTTACCGCGGCATTATGATAACCGCATGCTTTGGCGGCCAATACATCGCGGT
>JAGCKY010000053.1 GCA_017647245.1 Elusimicrobiaceae bacterium | reverse complement strand
TTGCAAAGAAATGTCTTGCAAAGGTACGAGCGGACAAACGTCCACCGTGCCTAATCGCGGATGCGCGCCGCGCTGAACGCGCATATCAATTAACCGCGCCGCCAGCGAAATAAAATCAAACAAGGCCGCGCAAACTGCCGCAGGTCTTCCGACAAGCGTAAATACTGTACGGTTGGCGGCAGGACTAGCATCTGCACCTAAAAATTGTACGCCCGGCGCGGCGCGCAAGCAATCAGCCAGCGCGTTTATAACGGTAGAATTTTTCCCTTCGGATATATTCGGCACGGTTTCTATCAGTTGCATATTTTTATTATATACAAAAAAATTCTGTTGCAAATAAAAAACTTATGCTATAATAATTGTAGATACTTATTAAGTTTAAGTATCTGATATTTAAAAATTAAGGAAGTAAAAAGTAAAATGGCAAACGGAAAAGTGAAGTGGTTTAACGACCAAAAAGGTTATGGTTTTATTACGCCCGAAGATGGTTCTAAAGATCTCTTTGTGCACTACCAAGAAATTCAGGGCGATGGTTTCAAAACCTTAGCCGAAGGCCAAGAAGTAGAATTCGAAATCGTAGAATCCGAAAAAGGCCCGAAAGCTGTGAAAGTCGTTAAAAAATAAATTTTATTTTTTAGACTTTTCAAACCCGCTCTTAACAGGGCGGGTTTTTTAGTGAGGAGTTTATGTCCGTGCAAAAATCCCAACAAGGGTCCGTAAAAGAATTGTGGCTGCTATCGTATCCGTTGATTGTAACGATGGGCGCACAGGTTGTTATGCAATTTGTGGACCGTATGTTTTTGGCGTGGTACAGCCACGAGGCACTCGCGGCGTGCGTGCCCGGGGGAATTTTAGCGCTGACGTTCGGTTCGCTTTTTGCCGGACTAGCCGGATATACCAGCGTGTTTATTGCGCAATATCACGCGCGCAAAAAATATGCGTCCGTGAGTATTTCTTTGTGGCAGGGGATTTTGCTGGCCTTGTTTTCTTGGGGGATATTGGTTACATTGACTCCGCTGGGTAACGAGCTGATACGTTTTTTTGATCACGGCGCGCAAGTGGTGCCGCTTGAAATAAAATACTTTACGATTTTAAATCTTTTCAGCGGACTAGCGATACTGAATAATGCGTTGGCGAGTTTTTTCAGCGGGCGCGGCAAAACAAAAATTCCTATGTGGGTGGCGCTAATCGGAAATGTGAGTAATATTGTGGTAAATTACGGATTAATTTTCGGTAAGTGGGGGTTGCCGCAATGGGGGATTGTAGGTGCGGCGTGGGCCACGGTTATCGGCGGGGCCAGTATGAGCGTGTGTTTTGGACTACTGATTTTGCGCGCCCGCAAAAAATATAAATTGGGCAAATTGGCGGGTTTTTACCGTCCGATATTTGTGCGGATGTTGCGCTACGGCGTGCCGAACGGTTTTGGCTTTTTGATGGATGTGATGTCTTTTACCCTTTTTACGTTTATGGTGGGGCACATTGATGTGATTTCTCTGCAAGCAAGCAACATTGTAATGTCTATGCAACCGGTGGTGTTTATGGTAATTTTGGGGCTTGGTATGGGTATACAAATTTTAATCAGTAGATACCAAGGAATAAACCGCGCGGATTTAAGTTTGCGGGTAGTAAAAAGTGCGTGTAAATTGGGCTACGCGTATGCGGGTGTGGTGGCCGCGGCGTTCTTTTGTTTCCCGGAATTTTTTATTCACTTATTTATTACGCCCGGCTCGCCCGATAGCGCGCTGATTACGGCCAAGGCGTTGCCGCTGGTGCGATTAGTAAGTTTCTTTGTACTGGGAGATGCAACGTATTTGATTTTCGGCGAGGCGCTACGCGGCGCGGGCGATACGCATTTTTATATGCGGGTGATGATTTTCTGCGCGTGGGGATTGTTAACTCCGGGTACATGGATGCTGGTGTATCAAATGCACAGCAGTATTTTTGCGGTGTGGAGTTGGCTGACCCTGTACGCGTGGGTGACGGCGCTGTTTATGTTGGTACGTTTCCTGCAAGGCAAATGGAAAAAAATCCGCGTGACGATTTCTTAACAGACCGTCACAAAAAAACAGAAATGGAACAAGTTGGTTTGTTCCGTTTTTTTATTTCTCGTCGGTAGGGTCCCTATTGTTTTTTTTTTTGGTCTTGTATAATGTGAAGTAAGAAATTACAGATAAAGGAGTTTTTATGAAAAAAGGTTTCACTTTGATTGAGTTGTTAGTGGTGGTATTAATTATCGGCATTTTGGCGGCAATTGCTTTGCCTCAATATGAGAAAGCAGTAGTCAAAAGCCGCTATGCCGGTTTAAAACCACTGGTGCGTGCCATTGCCGATGCGGAAAAAGTTTATTATATGGCCAACGGAGCATATACCAATAATTTTGATGATTTAGATGTACAGTTGCCGCTGCATACTTCGGAAAGTTCCATTATGAATGAAGAGGGAACGGAAGTGAAGCGTATAGCGAGAAATTTTGACTGGGGAAAGTGTTATTTAGAGAACAAGGCGTCGGCGGTTTGTATATCTGAACTAGCAAAAATGCGATATGGTATTTATTTTAAAAGCAATAGACAACAATGTTGGGCTAATAATACAGATATCAATTCGGTACAAAATCAGATTTGCAAGGCCGAAACCGGAAAAAGTACTTATTCAAGTCAAAGCACAACCAGTGAATATACCAATTGGGATTATTGATTTTCCGGCAGTATAAGCAATTTCTTAATGACGTCTTCGTGAAAGCGCAATAAACTCTCATCTTTGCTGGCCAGATTATTGGCTATCATTACAAAAGCAATCAGTTGGCCGTCTGCGTCGTACACATAGCCTGCGGCGGCTTTGACGCTGTCAATGGTGCCGCCTTTTACACGCACTTGCTCCACGCGTTTAAGCGGTTTTAAAAAGCGGCGCAGTACAAGTAAATCTCCGCGGTCATCGGGCGTAGCGAGCGAATTATAATACTGCTTAAAATACGGGCTCTTGCTCATAAATACGAGCGTGTTGAGCAGAGTTTGCGGCGTGAGTAAATTGTCGCGCGCCAGGCCGCTACCGTCATGCAGAACGGTGTCATATTCACCCGCAATTTTATTTTTCTTCAAAAACGCTTTCAATTCATAGAGTCCGTTTTCCAAACTGCCTTTTTTGCCCGCGTGCACAGCCAGTTGGCGCAGTAGCATATCGGCATATAAATTAAAACTGCGTTTATTGACGATAGTTACAATGTCTTTCAACTGGGGGGATTGATAGGTGTGTAATAGTTGCATGGTGCTGTAATCCGGTGTTTCGGATAAGGTTTGTGCGGGCTGTGTTACGGAAATGCCTTTTGCTGAGAGCAACTGTTGCAACGCTTGTGCGGCAAATAAAGCCGGGTCCGGCAGAGCCGCTTTGATGCTAAAACCTGTTAAACTGGTGGGAATCGTGCCGAAAATTTTGAGCTCATATTGTTGCGGCGCGCCGTATACATAAGCATTATCTTTGTTGGATTTACCGTCAGTAAATACAAAGCTTTTCAGTTGCAAACCGGGCACGTCCGGCACGGTATAGGCCACTTTTACGGGTTGGCCGGGTACTATTTGAGGGGCAAAGTGAACTTCAAAGGAATTGTCATTAAAACACAGCGGGGAAACAGGCGCGGCAAAATAATTGCCCATATTTTCCCAATTGACTTTGGGCGCTACGGAAGGACCTTCAAACAAAGATACATCTGCATAAATGCCGCCTTCAATTTTTTTAATGCCGGCCTGCTCAATAGCGGCTACCCATTTTTGCGCAACAGTTTGCCATTTTTCACTGCCCACGACGCGGGTGGAGCCCAGCGTGGGGTCGCCGCCGCCTTGCAAATAAATATCGCCGTGCAGTACGCCGTTTTCGTCCGGTGCGGCGGAAGCATATAAACGGGTTTCAAAGCGGTGCTCTGGACCAAAAGTTTGCAAGGCGGCCGCACTGGTAAGTAGTTTTAAGGTGCTGGCCGGGGTCAAACGGGTTTGCTCATGCAGGGCAAAAAGCGGTTTGTCGGGTTGGGCGGTATAAGCGGCGGTGCCGCCCCATAAGGCCCCCTGCAAGACGGGCATTTGCTGTTTTTCTTGCACAAATTCTTGCAAAGATTGAGCGTGTGCCGCGGCAATTGTGAGCGTGAGTAAAACACTAAAGCAGAGAAATTTTTTCATGCAAACGTCCTAAAACCACGGATACCATTTATCGCGGTC
>JAGCKY010000052.1 GCA_017647245.1 Elusimicrobiaceae bacterium | reverse complement strand
TATTGCCGGGCATGTACAAATGGCAGACCGCGTAGTTTGCTCGGGCTTGGTGGCGATTCACCAATTTGTGCGTATCGGACGCATGTGTATGCTCTCCGGCGGTGCATTAATTCGTCAAGATATCCCGCCGTTCTGTATTGCGGAAGGAGAGCGCGGACATTTGGTAGGTTTAAACGTAATCGGACTGCGCCGCAACGGACTGACACACGAACAAATTACGGAAATCAGTCGCGCGTTCAAAACTTTATTCCGCTCTAAAATGCTGTTAAAACAGGCCATTGCCAAAGTAGAAGAAACACACCCCGGACCGTATGTGCAAGAATTGGTGGATTTCTGCAAGGTAAGCCAGCGCGGAATTTCAGCGGCGGTACAGGTTAGACGTCATGCCACAGAAAAATAGCGTACTGGGCATTATCGCCGGCGAAGGCAAAATGCCCGTCTACATTGCCCGCGAAGCCGCTCAAAAAGGCGTGCGCGTAGTGGTGGCTGCTTTGAAAGGTAACGCCCGGGAAGAAGACTTCCGGGGCGTTGCCGCGGTTACCTGTACGCTACGCATGGGACAAGTAAATGCCGGATTTAAGTTTTTTAAACAACACGGCGTACAACAAGTGCTCATGGCGGGTCGTGTACAACATACGTCCATTTTCAAAAATCTAATGCCGGACTTGCGTGCGGCCAAGTTTTTAGCTTCGCTTAAATCGCTTAAACCTAATTACTTGCTTGCACGCGTAGTGGAAGAATTTCAAAAAGAAGGTTTTGAATTTGTTAGTTCTGCGCTGTATTTGGAAAAGTTTATGCCGCCCAAAGGCACACTCACCAAACGCACTCCCACCGCGGAAGAAGAAAAAACCATTGCTTTTGGCTACAAAACTGCCTAAGCCATTGCCGGGCTGGACATTGGCCTGACCTGTGTAGTTAGCCAAGATGCTGTTATCGCCGTGGAGGGCATGGAAGGCACCGATGCCTGTATCCGCCGCGCCGGAGAGTTGTATAAAAAATCTGCTGAAAAAAAGAGTACCGTGGCTGTAGTAAAAGTAGCGCGGCCTAATCAGGACAACCGCATTGACTTGCCCGTTATCGGCAAAGGGACTATTGAGGCACTTAAAGACAGCGGCATCAAGTTGTTGGCTTTTGAAGCGGAAAAAACACTGGTTCTGGACTTGGAAGATGTCGTGGCGCTCGCGGACAAAAATGATATTTGTTTAGCAGCGGTTTGATAAGTGCTTGTCGTTTTTGCAGTAGTTATATAAATCAATTAAGGAGAAAACATGAAAGTACTTCGTAATTTGTTGTTTGTTACATTGTGTGTAGCTGTAACCGCTGTGGCGCAAGCGCAGTCTTGGCAATTTGTCGGCTCACGCGCGATGGGTATGGGCGGCGTCGGCGTCGCTACTGCCTATGGGCCCGATGCTCAGTATTGGAACCCCGCGGGACTGGCCCAAGAAGAAGATTTAAATGAAACCGGTCTTTTAATTAATGTAGGCGCTGATATGCAGGCCACCAAAAACGTATTGGAAGGTGTCAGCAATTTGACCGACATGTCCGACCAATATAAACGCTTGAAAAACGCCATCGACAATAATCAAATGGCTAATGCCGAAAACATTAGCACTATATTTAAAGGTTTAAATGACATTTCCAAATTAATCGGCACAAATTCCGGCGCACTGGTAAATGCCAATGCGGGCCTTGGACTTAAAATCAAAAATTTCGCCGTTACCGCCCGCGCCTTAGGCACCGGTGCCATTACCCCGGTGGTAGATACCAAGAATATCCAGTTTAACAGTAGCGGTTCCGGATTAGCAATTAGCACCACCACAACAACTCCTTCCATCGCCGCAAATGCGGATATGGCCACCAAACTCAAAAACGCCATTAACCAGTACGGAATACTCAATGCCTTAAACACCTTGTTAAATACTTCCTATACCGCAGAACAAATGGCCAACGCCATCGTTAATACCATCAGCACTACCGACACTTCTTTGGTATCTAATACCGTTAATGCCGTAATAGATAACATGGACGGTGCTTCTGAAATTTTAAATCAATATGCCGCTGCAACCGGTTCTTACAAAGACAATGAAACTTTGGCTATGGCAGACGTTGCAACCTTCGGCGAATTTTCTTTGGGTTACGGCCAACGCATTATCCCGGGTTTAAAACTGGGTGCAAACGTAAAAGTTTTAACCGGGTATACAGCAGAAAGCGGTGTAATGATTTTGAAAGATGACCAAAAAGTGGAAGATATTTTGGATAAAGCTTACGATAATAAGAAAAATTCTACTAATTTGGGCGTGGACTTGGGCGCTTTGGTTAACTTCTCCGAAATGTTGGATAAAGAAGTTTTCTTAAATCCGCAAGTCGGTTTAACTGCCAAAAACATCAACGGTCCAAAGTTTGATCGTCCCGATGTGCCCGCAGGTATGGACCCAGCGATTGCCGCCCAATGGAATCATGATAAATATCAGCTCAAACCACAGCTGCGCGGCGGCGTGGCTATTAACCCGATTAAAAATGTTACTCTCGCGGCGGACTTGGATATCACGGAAAATGATACCATGATGACCGGAATTAAATCGCGCCAATTAGGTTTAGGTGCGGAATTTAATTTGTTTAACCGCCCCAAATTCCATATTCCGTTGCGCGTCGGGTACAACACCAACCTGGCCGAAAGTGATATGTCTGATTTCCTCACCGCAGGTATCGGGTTGAATATGTTGCACTTCTATTTAGAACTGGCTGGAGCTATCAGCACCAGCACTACTAAAGTAGACGGCAATACGATTCCAAACTCCGCAGCTGTTTCGCTAAACTTGGGTTTCTTGTTTTAACGATTAGCAGACAGAAAAAATCCCCGGTGTGATAACCGGGGATTTTTGATATTTTATTTCTTAAATGCTTTGGCTTGGGCAAGCGCCTCTTTTAACGGTAAAACAGGCGCCGTGCTGGTCTGTACTTTGCTGGTAAAAAGTTCCAAATTAGATACCGCACGAATCACCATATCGGCGATATTTCCTTTTTCATATTCTTCTTCCACCAAATCCATAACGCCCTGCACATCTTGCGGTGCAAGCAGTAATTCTACCCCGCAATGTACCATGCGCAAGGCCGCGGCGGCTTCTTCGGAAATATGACTTTTAAACAAAGGAGAACTTACCACACATCCTTTGTAATTTAAGCGTTTTTTCAGTAACCCCGAAATAATCCGCTCAGACATTACCGCACGATTGGCCGCGTCCAAATTACTAAATACCATATCCGACGGCATAACCGCATCGGCGCGACGGAACATATGCTTGTACGGTACAAATTCGGTATCTTCCATTTGCGCCAGTGTTTTAAGCGTACTGCCCACTCCCGGGAAATACTTAATGCAATTGAGCACCCCGCCGTTAGCCATTCCGGCCGCATAGTCTCCACATAAACGCGCAACCGCCAGCGGATTTTGCCCAAAGGACGGGCTTTCCGAGCCGATATCTACTACCGGAGCCAAGAGCCAATCTATCCCGATACTGCGCGCCACACGTGCACTCAAAAAACCTTTGCGATACGCGCCTTCCGTATCCTCTGCGGCGCCCAATTCTATATTTTTAGCAAGCAGCGGCACATCGCGCACGACTTCGGACAAATCTTCATTAATATCGGCGCAAATGAGCAAATGGTCATAAGGTGAAGCCAAGCGCACCGCATCAATAAAACGCACGGTTTCTTTGGCCGTACCTCCGTATACACAGAATCCCCCCACTCCGCGTTTGGCCATTTTTTTGGCGGCCATTAAAGAGCTCTCTCCAAACCAAAAACCGGGAAAAACAATACGGGCCGGATTCATGTATCCTCCTAATTCATTTGCAAGACGGAAGGCACCAACGCTTCTTCCGTTCCCGACGCTTCTATCCGCTCATACGACGTATAAGGCGCGGGGTCTTCTTCTACTTGTATATCTATAATATCCGGGGCCACCGGGGGTTTTTGCGGCGTTTGCAACCACTGCAATAACTCCGGGGTCACCCAACTGTCTAACAGCTCATGGCCTTTTTTATCATACGCGGTGGCAAAGGTTACATTACCTTCCCCGCTGTTCAAAAAAGCCACATTACGCATGACGCTGGCTTCTAAAAATGTTTTCTTATCATCGGCCGCGGCGGCAATAAATACCAGCCCTTTATACACGCGCAAAGCCGGGATAGCCAATACATCACGGAAATTTGTTACCGGGGTTAATAAGGCCAGCCCCGCTATATCCGGCCACAAACTGGCCGCTTTAGCTGCCACATTAGCACCCATACCGACGCCTACCCACATTATATCCGTTTCTGCTACGCCTTGGCTTTTCAAATACTCCATGGCCGCGTCCACATCACGCGCCATTTTATTATATTCATTATCCACGCCTTCTTTGGCAAAAGAAGTATATATTCCTTCTTTCGTACTACCGCCATGGCCGCGCAAATCCAATGCCAAATACCCCATTCCGCGCGCAGATAATTTTTCCATGAAAGAAGAAAAAGCTTTATGGTTTTTACCGATATCATGTAGTAAAAGTACGGTCTTTTTTTCAGGTCGGGCAGGTAAATATACACTGGCAATACTCCATCCGTCTTGCGTACGGATGAGAAGTGATTTTTCTTTTTGTTGCGCTTGCACAACTGTGCAACACAACACACAAAGTGCAAGTGTAATTATTTTTTTCATGGTAAAATTTCTTCGGCTTTAAACCATAGCGCAATTTCCCGCGCGGCATCTTCCGGCGTACCGGAAGCGTGCACACAATTTTGCATCACATCATTTTTAATACACCCAAATTGTCCGCGCAAAGTCCACGGTTCTGCTTTTTCCGGATTGGTAGCTCCGAGTGC
>JAGCKY010000051.1 GCA_017647245.1 Elusimicrobiaceae bacterium | reverse complement strand
CTTTGTGTGGCGTGATAAACACCCCGTCGGCGCGATGGGTTTGCAAGGGGTTTGTTTTGCGCTACTGGCGGTGCTGTTTTGCGGGCCGTATCTGACGATAGATTGGCAACTGGCGGAATTGTGGCATGTGCCGGGCTGGCTAGGAGTAGGACTGGCCACGTTTCTGTATGTGTTGATTAATCGTTTGTTTGTATATCGTAACGGGCAAAAAAAAGGTTATACGCTGACTTTTTTAGTGCACGATACATTATCTGTATTGGCCTTGTTTATTTGTTCGCCGTTACATGTGCTTTATCAAACCGGTAATTTTATGGCTGAGCCGCTGACCGTATTTTTTGTGGGATTGATTGTAGTCACAAAAATGTTTAGCGTGTTTATTTACAAAGTAGAGCAAGATTTATACGGGCGCGATTATCCTACCATAGATGAAAGTTTTGTCACCATGCTGATGCGGTTGATTTTCTTTCTGATAGTACTGTTACCCGGTTGGCGGTGGGTGCTATGGTTTTTGGTGTTTGTGTGGGCTTGTGTGGATTCCCGTCGTAATCGTCTGCTGGATTTATCTCATTTCGCTTTATATTTTAGTATCTTTGGAGCAGCAGCAGTGGGCTTTTTGGTACGCTACAGCTGGTATTGGTTATGACACTTTTAAAAGACGCAAAATTTGCAGTACTGGATACGGAAACGACGGGGCTATCGCCGCAAACGGGCGGCAAAATCTGCGAGTTGGCTATTTCCATTAGTCAAAACGGACGGAAAATAGAAGAGTTTTCCACCTTGCTTAATCCCCAAATGCCCATGCACCCGGAAGTAATTGCCATTCACGGTATTACCAACGAAATGGTAAAAGACGCACCGATTTTTGCCGATATTGTGCCGCAACTGTTGGACTTGTTGGACGGTTGTGTGCTTGTGGCGCATAATGCGGATTTTGATTTAGGTTTTTTACGCGGAGAAATGGAGCATTGCGGTTTGCGCTTGCCGGATTATCCGGTGTTAGACACCTTAAAACTAGCCCGAAAAAACGGTTGCTTTGCGCGCAATAATTTGGGTATGATAGCTACGTCGCTGGGCATTGATGCCGCCGGAGCGCACCGTGCGTTAGCCGATGTGCGTATGACGGAAAAAGTGCTGTATCATTTTTTGCAGGATTTTATGCGCGGTGGCGTGACCACATTGGAAGAAGTGCAGCAGCATCAGTTTAAAAAACACGAAAGCGTGGTGCTGGGGCTGACGTCGTTGTCATAAGCAAAAATTTACACTAAAAAAGGAGCAAATTATGAAGAAAGTAGTGTTGATTATACGTGATGGTTGGGGGAATGCAAAGGCCGGTCCGTACAACGGTGTAACAAGTGCCAAAACGCCGAATATGGATAAGTATTTAGCTAAGTGGCCGCATACGGAAATTGAGGCCTCCGGCGAGCAGGTAGGTTTGCCCGCGGGCTATATGGGCTCGTCGGAAGTGGGTCACCTGAACATGGGCGCGGGGCGCATTGTGGTGCAAGAGCTTAAACGCCTCAAAGATACCATTGAAGACGGTTCTTTATTTAAATCCAAACCGTTTGCCGCGGCGATTGATAATTGCTTGCAAAATAAAAAAGCGTTACACGTCATGGGTTTGGTACAAGATGAAGGCGTGCACGCACACCAAGACCATTTGTTTGCGATTTTGAAATACGCCGCGCAGAAAGGTATTAAACAAATTTATGTGCACTTTTTCTCCGACGGGCGCGATACGCCGCCGAAATCCGCGGTCGGGTTTATCCGCCAAACCGAAGAAGTCATCAAACAATGCGGCGCGGGGCAAATTGCAACAATACAAGGCCGTTACTATGCCATGGACCGCGGCGAAGATTGGGATTTGACCGATAAAGCGTACAATTTGATTGTACACGCGCAGGGTGCGCACGCGGCTAATGCCGAAGAAGCCGTCACCACCGATTACGAAACCTTGAAAACGCCTGACGGCGGCCCGATGGTAGATGAGTATATCCCGCCCACGGTACTGGGTGATTACAAGGGTATGGCCGAGGGCGACAGTGTGATTTTCTTTAACTTCCGCCAAGACCGCGCTATTCAACTCACCCGGGCGTTTATTGACGACAATTACCCGGGTAAAGACCGCGGCGCGCGTGTGCCGTGCGTATTCTGCGGGCTGACGAAATACTACGATTCGTTTGCGTATAACGCGTTGCCGTCTATGACGGATGGCGGCGGGATGAATAATCTTTTGGGTGAAGTAATTTCCAAAGCGGGGTTGAAACAGTTGCGTCTAGCCGAAACGCAAAAGTTCAAACACGTTACTTCTTTTTTCAACGGCAAACTCTTAAAGCCGTATCCCGGTGAGGACCGCATCGAGAAAAAAGGACGCTTTGACCCGGCCACGTTTGCCGACCACCCGGAAATGGAAGCGTATATCGTTAAAGACGAGGCCATTAACCAAATCAATTCCGGCAAGTATGATTTTATCGTTATTAACTTTGCCAACTGTGATATGGTGGGACACACAGGGAATTTGAAATCCGTCGTCAAAGCTGTGGAAGTGGTGGACGAG
>JAGCKY010000050.1 GCA_017647245.1 Elusimicrobiaceae bacterium | reverse complement strand
TATTTCCCTGCGTATGCGGACTGCCATTAATTAAAAGTACTTTCATAAATTACAACTCCTTGGCTTTGATAAAGGTGTGGCTAAACGAAAACGTCACGCCGACAAATAAATTCTGCCCGCGGTTTGCCACCGTGCGGCCCTGTGCGGTGTAGTATTGGATAAACGGCGCAATGGCTAGCTCTTTAAATACCGCTACGTCCAAACGCGCTTCCAACGTCAGCTCATAATCTAGGTCAATCGGGCGTTTTTCGGTAATATGTAAATAGTCACGGAACAATCCCTGATAAACGGCTTTTACGCCCTCGCGAATGGGCTGATTGATTTCAAAACCCGCTTGCCAGCCGTATTTTTCAGAAGACGGGTTATAGGTAAAATCATCTTCCGCAAAGCCCGATACAAACAAGTTTTTAATGTATTTTCCTTCAAATACTTTTAAACCCGCTTCCGCGCGCAATACTTTTTTCAGACGGGCGCCCGGCTGGGAGTTAAATTCTGTTTCGTACGAAAGTGCGCCGTACGGCCCGGCCTCAAATCCGCCTAAAAAATCCTCTGCTTTCCACAGGCGCTGTGTGTAGGAAGACGTAAACAAAATTTGGTCAGCGTTTTCGCTAGTCACTTTTTCGCCGTTTTCGGGTTTCAAAGTCGTCTTGCCGTAATTCATTAAAAGCTCATTGCCCCACACAAAATGCTCGGCAAAATAGTCACCTTTTAAATTCAGGTGACCCTTGATAACATTTTGTGAATCTGCCGTCAGTTTGGCATTGGGAAAACCTTGATAATCGTCGGCGTGTTTGACGCTGGTGGACGATAAATCCAGTGCGGCGCGTTTGAGCTCTACTTGCCAACCGCGTTTATTGTGTTGCGCCTGTGCGGCCGTAGTTAAAACCGCCAGCACACAGACGGACAGAAAACATTTTTGCAGTATATTTTTCATAAATTACCTCGTAGTAAGATATTTATATTGTAGCGTTTTTGAAGGGGAAAAGACAAAAAATCCCCCGCGCGGGGCGGGGGAAAGAGAATTATCGGATTTGATACAAGGCATTATCACTGCTGATGTATCTGCCGAATAACTTGCGATACGTTGCGGCAATACCTTGATTATTTTTGCCCTGTACAATTTGGCTGGCATCAATATCAAGCACATAACTGACGTACGCCGTCTGGTCATATTCTTCTAATTCCGTTTGTTCAATGTGCAGGTGCAAACGGCCATTTCTGAAGTTGTCCGTGGCGCGGTTGCCGCTGATGCCCAACTCGTGATTGCCCATGCGCACCGTATAGCCGTCTAACAACATAGCGTCTATCAGCTTGTCAATTTCCTGCGCGGTTACGCCGGATAACAGTTGCACTCTTACCAGGTCACCACCTTTGACGCTCTGCACAATATGCGGAAACTCCTTTTCCCAATCAATACCAACTACAGGTACGCCTTTCATTTCCTGCATTAAGTGCCAATCGTCCGGCTGGGGGATTTGCGGATTTTGGCCCACGTACAGTCAGCGCATATAACCATTATCTTGCGCGCCTAAACCCTCTGTCATGTAAATTTCTTTAATGCTCTCCATGACATTATCAAATTCCGCTTTTTCGGAAGGATCTAAAGCGTAATCTTCTCCGATTTTGTCATTCCACACTTTAGATTTACGCACCAATGCGTCTAAAGCAACCGTTCCGTTTTTCGTGGTGATGAAATATTTGTACGTCTTTTGTAACCACGACGGGAAGGCCTCTAATAGTCTTTTATCCTGTTTGGATACGTCTATTAAGTCTTCATAGACCCCTTTCATAACCGCCGGAGACACCTCTTTAGTTATCTCATCTGCTTGCGCCTGCAATTGCTGCTCGTAGGCCTTTTGCTCGGTCTCACGCTTGGCAATGGTTTCCGCACTGTCTTGCTTATTGATACGCGGGCGTTTATGTTTTACAACCAGCTTACCCAACGCTTCATCCCACGTAATATCCCCGCGCTGTGCCGCTTCTCTTAAATCCCATAAATTTTTCATTCTTTCAACAGCGGCTTTTCGCTCATCGGAATCCGTTGGCTTGGCATTGTAAACAGCATGATGTACCCCACGATACAAAGCCAGTTCTCGCTTTTGCGCATCTGTCTTTGGATTTAAATAACGAATCGGGAAACGTTTATTTTGTTTGATAAATAAGTCCAACTCATCCAGCCATTGCGCGGGAGTCTTGCGACCGGCGATTAATAAATTGGCCTGCTGGATTTCTTCAAGTTTCTCAATGGTAGAATCCATGCGGTCAGACTTTTTTGCGTTGAGGATTGCCATCCTCACACCCACGTTCAGGGCTCTTTCTTGCTTTTGTTCTTTGGTTAAATTCGTTTGTCCTGCATATTTCCGCGGATAGCGACCCTCTTTGTGCATAAATGCCCGCAGCTCTTCTAGCCATTGCACAGGAGTTTTATCTGGCGCTATCAATAAATTAGCTTGCCGGATTTCATCAAGTTCTATAATGATAGGGTCAGACTTGTCCCCCCTGCTGATTGCGTTCGCCACACCCCGATACAGGGCTCTTTCTTGCTTTTGCTCTTTGGTTAAATTCGTTTTTTTCGAATAATCCCGTGGATAGCGGCCCTCTTTGTGCATAAATGCGTTGAGTTCATCCAGCCATTGCGCAGGTGTCTT
>JAGCKY010000049.1 GCA_017647245.1 Elusimicrobiaceae bacterium | reverse complement strand
TCCAATATGCCTTGCACGCCGGGCGCCATTGAAGCATTTGAACAAGCGGACGTTTTATATTCCCCCGGCAAAGCGTCCAATGCCGGCGGCGTGGCGGTATCGGGTTTAGAAATGACGCAAAACAGCATGCGCGTTTATTGGACAGCCGAAGAAGTGGACCAGTACTTGCAAAAAATTATGCATAATATCCACGACAGCTGTTTGTCTGCCGCCGAGCAATTCGGCATGAAAGGCAATTACATGGCTGGCGCCAATATCGCCGGTTTCTTAAAAGTTGCCGATGCCATGATAGACCAGGGACTGGTGTAAAACAAACTTACCAACAAAAAAATCCCCGCCGAAATGCGGGGATTTTTGATTTTACCAATAATAATCATCTACTCCGTTTGTCGCCGCACGCAACCCCGACTCCGCTTTACAAATATCATGCGCTTTTGTGTTGTAGGCACTACACCTCTGCATACCCGCATAATCTCCGCCGGAATGTTGCAACACACGCCCATATTTTATCTGTGAACCGGAATCGCCGCTTTCGCTCACACCGCATATCACACGCTGACTAACACTTGGAGTATTTAAACTACAATATCCCCAAGAAAATACATAATCTTTATTGGCATCATTACCGGTTACGTCACTGGGCGTTTCCGGCCAATCAATGGACAATTCACCGACATCTACAGTATATTTTCCGTTACTCAAGTAGTAAACTTCTTCAGCGTCTGCAATAGCGCGTACCAATGGTTTTAATCTGGCATACTTTGTTTTGAGTACTGCCTTTTGATACTACGGCAGGGCAAACCCCGCGCGGAGCAAGGCCAAGCCGGTTCATACATGTCCCGCGTTCGCAACCAAGTAGGCCGCTTAGAGTAATGGTTCTCACGGCGCGGCAACGCGCCGACAGAATCCGGGGTATGAGATGTCAAACTCTTTTTTACTGGAAGCAATTAACTGCCCACATGTGAAATAAAAAGTTTATCCCAACCGCCCAGATTATCTATTTCCTCCCCTCCGATAGCTGAACGACATGCCTTAATAGATACATCCCCGAGGGCCTGACAACCGATATCTCCTTTTTTCGCATGCATAACGTTATTATCTTCGAAAAATTGTAAATACCGTATAGTACCGTCTCCGACATTTACATTTGTACTGTCCATAATTCCCAAATGAATAGTTTTATCCGCTCCGCATTTATAAAAACAGGTATGCCTTCTTTCACAAGTACTATCTACCGGAAATTGAACATCTAATAAATCAATATCACAAGTATATTTATTATTCGCCAAGTAATATACTTCCAGGGCATTTTTGACAGAAGACGCCAGGGCCATATATTTAGCCAGCTGGGCTTTTTTCACCGCCACTTGATATTGCGGCAACGCTATCGCGGCCAGTATACCGATAATTAAAACAACGACTAACAGTTCAATAAGCGTAAACGCTCTTTTCATATGTTTTCCTCTCTTTTGTTTTATGTTGTCATCCCGGGTGTGGACCCGGAATCCAGAGCCGTTTATAAGAAAAAACAACTCCCATAAACAACGCTGGATTGCGGGTCCTCGCCCGCAATGACGGCTTTAAAATACTACCCAACCATTGTAGCATACCAAAAAAAAAAAACAAGTCAAGCCCTATTTTTACCACAAAAAACAGCCGCCGAATTTTATTTCGGCGGCTGTTTGTTTGTGCGCAACTTAAATGTAATTATTTTTTTCCGGGTAAAGCTTATCAACAATCACCGCAATCGCACCGTCTCCGGTGACATTACACGCCGTGCCAAAACTGTCCATCGCAATATACAGCGCAATCATCAGCCCCAGCATTTGCTCATTAAAGCCGAGCATCTTTTGCAATACGCCCAGCGCGGCCATAATTGCACCGCCCGGCACGCCCGGCCCCGCCACAATGGACACGCCCAACATACAAATAAATCCCGCAAATTGCCAAAACTCTATCTGCCCGCCGGTCATTAATATGATGGCAAAAGCACACGTCGTAATTTTAATCGTACTGCCGGACATGTGAATGCTCGCGCACAGCGGCACGGTAAAACCCGCCACGCCTTCGCGCACGCCGAGCAGTTGTACTTGTCTGTACGTAACCGGAATCGTCGCCGCGGAAGACGAAGTACCCAGCGCCGTAAAATATGCCGGCAACATTATTTTAAGCATTTTAAAAGGATTTTTCTTGGCTACTAATCCGGCAATGGCAAATTGCAGCAGTAGCATAATCAACGTCAAAATAAAGAGCAGTACAATCAGTTTGGCAAACGCTTCCAACACGGTTACCACTTGTCCGCTGATGGTCATATTCAAAAAGATACCGAAAATATACAAAGGCAACAGCGGAATAATTACTTTCGCAATTACTTTATAAATGATGGAGCGGAAATCAAACATCGCTTTCTTCAATGTTTCCCCGCCGGTACACGCCATGCCAAGCCCCCATACAAATGCCAGCACTAAAGCGGTTACCACGTCAAACATCGGCGTCATTCCCAGAGAAAAATAAGCCGTCAATTCTTGCGGGGCTTCAAACACGGTCAGCGACGAAGCCGGATGCAATATCCACGGATACACCAGCGTAGCCGTTCCATACGCAAAAAATCCCGCAAACAAGGTAAACCCATACGCAAGCGCTACCGTGGCAAGCAACATTTTGCCTGCGTCACGCCCCAACTCCGCAATACCCGGCGCAATGAGCCCCAAAATAATCAGCGGGATAATGAAATCCAAAAATTGTGCGAATAGCCCGTTAAACGTAACAAAAATACGCGCTAACCATGCAGGAAAGAAAATACCACATGCCACACCCAACACGATAGCAAGTACTAC
>JAGCKY010000048.1 GCA_017647245.1 Elusimicrobiaceae bacterium | reverse complement strand
GCTCCATCTGTGCGGCTTTCTCTGCCGCTTCCAATTCGGCCATAGTGGGAATCGGGGTTAATTTGCTTAAATCCGGATTAATTTTTTCTACATATTCATCTTTACCGCCAATAATGGCATTTGTTACCACCACTTCCTTCTGACTGCCCGTTTTGGAAGGAGCGGCTTTGGGAGCCACCGGACGGCTGACCGGTTTATTCGGAGCGGTAGTGACACTCTTATAGACTACCACCGGACGAGTCGGACTTTCTTGTGCTGTTTCCGTTTCGGCAGGTAAATTCAAATCCGGAACAGCCGGCGCCATAGCCGGAGCCGCCCATACGACCGTACCCGCCAAACATACCACTAAAAGACTTGCAAAATTATACTTTCTCATTTTTTGCCTCCTTTAGTTACAGTATCTTTGAATAATGCTTTAGATACGTTTTCCGTC
Organism: Elusimicrobiaceae bacterium; assembly: GCA_017647245.1. Classification (GTDB taxonomy): domain Bacteria; phylum Elusimicrobiota; class Elusimicrobia; order Elusimicrobiales; family Elusimicrobiaceae; genus Avelusimicrobium. Next base: position 10,166 of record JAGCKY010000048.1, on the reverse strand, counting down.
GGGAATACAGTATTAATACGCATCTTAACATTATTTTGTCCCAAATCATTGGCGGTTTTGGACAAGGTAAATTCGGACACTTTCAAAAATTCTTCTCTCCCCTCAATACTGGCTAACAAACGGCCTAAATCTCCGTAGGAGATATTCATGTCCACCGGCACGGACATTACCGTATAACCGTTATTGCTGGTGTCTTCTTGCGGAGTAGGTGCTACTTTAGGGGTAATGTTTGAATTTTCCTTAAAGATATTCACCACTTGGTTTAGCAGCCACGAGTCTTTTTTAGTAGACATATCCGGAAAACGCGGCTCCAATACCAGTAATTTTTCTTTATTGGATAAATATTCTTGCTCATTATTTTGCTGGGCATGCACCGCATCAATTTGTTCCATAATGCGACGATCCCGCGATTCCAGCAATCCATTAGCATAACGAAAAACTATAAATAAAACAAATAATACAATTACGGGCTTTAAGAACAATTTATATTGCCCCTCCTCAAGCACCGTTTTAATATCAAGCAAACCTTGTTTGGTAGAAGCAAGTATTTGCGGGAGTAGATTCTTTACGTTCATTTGGAAGATCCTCCCTTTTCACACGTAAACACAAACGAAGTTTCTTTGTTGCTTCTGGTTCCACGCGATGAATTATTGTCACCCAACAATGCCAAGGCACGGAATTGAATATCCGGCTTGGAACACAAGGCCCTAATGGCCGGCATACGTGCCAACTTATCGCGGAATTGGTTACCCAATACAATATCTTTATCCGCGCCGCCACCCGTTTGAATAGAACCTTCAAATGTTAAGGAACGGGCACTTGTCTTTTTGGGTGGGAACTCCTCTTTATAAGTGAGTTTATTAATCCAAATCTCGTTGGGAATAGCCGCTACAATATCTGCCAACAACGGCGCAGACGGTTGCCCGGACAAAACGCCTTCCAAGTTGGCATTTTGGGTTTTAATTTTATTTAAATTATTCTGAATTTGCTGTGCCGTTAATCCGTCAAAGTCCGCAATAGCGGTGTTACTTTGGCGTTTTTGTTTCTTCAAATTGTGTTGGTCTACTTGCACTCCCCACCAATTTTTCAGGAACAGTAAGAACAGCAAAACCCCTATTACGCCTACGATTTTCCACGCCATCAGCCCGGCATTGAACTCATAGTCACTTAAACGATTGCGTTTAACAAAATCTAATTCAGGGCTCTTATTATCGTAAAACTTCATGCTTGCCCCGATAGCGGCCATCTCTCCGGCGGCTTTGGTCTCAATACCGTATACTTCTCTTAAATTCCATTTACGGACCGGTTTTTTGGCATCGGCTTCCAACGACGGAGTCCAGCTATCCGTATTGACGCCCATGATAATAGCTTCTTCAAAAGGATCGCGCTCTAATTGTTTGGCAATAAATTCCGTACAGTTGGTAAGCTCAAAACGGCGGCGTTCTGCCGGTAATGCACCGGCCAAATCTACTTCACGCACCAAAACCGGAGCATGCTGATGTGTAAACACAAAGCTTGCCATATCGGTGCCGAAGAAAGAATAAATGCGCCCGACGTCATTGATAGCTTCTTTGTCATTTTCACTAAAAGCACGGCTTAAAGATAACGGAGCCGGCTCAATAGCTACCAAATCAAGCCCTAAACTTTTCAACCCTTTCTCTAATTTCTCAACAATCTTTTTAGGAGTCATCGTAAAAATGACGCCCAACCGTTTTTGTTTAGAGGCAGCCGTCTCAAATTCATACGCATGATATGAATATAAGGTTTTCTCAAACGGAAAATGAATATACTTGCGCGCTTGCAAAGGAATAGCTTCTTTCCAATGTTTACGCTCAATTACTGTGGGAATAACAAAATGTCTTAACAAGGAAAATGCCGACGATAAGGATACTACCACTTTAGTGTCTTTCCATTGTTTACGCGCGGCTACTTTGGCCAAAGCATCTAGCCAATTGCCCTCATCAAAAAATTCATCATTTAATTCAAGCGGTTTTAATTTCGCACGATCTACTGCCGGAACAGGTACACGCAACAAGGATTCCAACACAATCCCCCCGTCTTTACGGGTGCTTTGCGCGATATACATCCCTTCCAACCCAATATAAAGCCCCAACGCCTCCGGGTGGGCTTTCATATTCTTACCTATTAATGTTTCTGCAAGATTCATACCCTTTCCTTATATTTTAGATCTGCTTAATAGTTCCCATATTCCTCATACGGCATATCGTACGGATTGGTCACGCCGGAAGCATTGTCTTGCGGTATATTCGGCATGCTTTCAGGAGCCGTTGTACCCGTTACCACTCCTTGCGCCATACTACCGCCGCTGGTAGTAGTAGTTGTGGTGGTGGTCCGACTCTCTATAGATCCGTCAGGTAATTCCGTATAGCTCGTTTCATGGAGCGTTTCTGTGTGGCTCCCCGTGTTGGACACCGCAAAAGGATCTACCACTTCCGGTTCCGTCACTTCAGTTGTATACACTTCCGTCACACCGACCGTGCGCATAATGCGTCCCGGTTTGGTCCATAAACGAGCTGATTTATAATTCAAAGCTTTAGAGGTTTTTTCTACTTTTTCACCATAACCAACGCATTCCACCTCTACTTGTCTGCGTAAAGTGCTCTTACCGCCCATGGTATCTTTTGCGGTTAATACTAAGGTATATTTTCCGCAAGCCAACATCGGGCCGATCACTCCTTTGCGCCCGTTCCACAGGAATTGGTGATACACAGGAGCAAAACCGTCCAACTGACGTACAATATAATACTGTCCGTCCGCGGCGTGTTGTACTACCTGAAATACCCAACTGTCTATGGTATTAGCTGTTTCTATCACAGAAAAATCAATTGCAAAAGCTTCACCGGCAGAGGGATCAATTTTATTGCTCACGGGCACTACCGCCATACTGAGCATCGGCAAGTCATTAACGGCAGTTGCTTCCGGTAAAGAAGCCGGCAAATTGGCCTCATAATCAAATACGATAGACAAACCTTCTAAATTGGCAAATTTGGCGGGAGGTTCTTCATCAAACAGCCCCATATTATAGGTAATCTTGCCGGAAGACAACCCTCTGTGTACCAAATAAGAGTTTAAAGCCATTGCTTGGCGGATGCCGGGCAAGGTAATGTTATCCGTATAAGAACCCGGCGGCAAAATAATATAACCGGCGCCTTGGTTCAAAGCCATTAACGTGTATATTTGGTCCAACACTTCGCTGGCTTCCGGGCGGAATTTGTAACCGTTAAACAATACTTCACTGTCCACATCTATAGCATCTACTAAATCATTGCGGAAATACACGCGCACGCCGGGGGTGCGTTCCAATTTATCAATCGCGGCTTGTTGCATGCTGGCCAATTTTTGTTCGGTATACAATTGGCGCACCTGTAAGGCAGCCGGAGAAGTCAAATCTTCATATACCGTTCCGTTAACAGAGGCCTCTGTGGCGCCGTCAACCGCTTGCTCCCAGGTATGAATAGTGGTGGTAGTTTGTTGCACTTGCGGAGCATATTGTTGCACAAATTGATTTTGCTGTTGCAAGTATAAAGCTTCGGCATCGCTGGTTAAGGAATAGGCCTGTTGTTGAGCAATGACCGCGCCTTCTTCCGCTTGTTCGGCGGCCACCGAACCGGCTTGTCTTAACTCCTGTTGCAAATTTTTTCCTTCCACCGCAATTTGTTGTTCCAAAGACGAAGCGGTCGGCACACCTTGCATACGAACCGTTTCACCCTCTTTAAAATTAACGTCCACCTTTACCGGGGTTTGAATTCCACCCATGTGGTTATGAATGACATTGATGTAGCGGTTGGCTTCTTCTACTTCGGTACGAGAACCACTCACCAACACATCAATGAACAAATCCATGGCTTCGTCTTCTCTGTTTTCCGCATACAGTTGTTTGGCTTTTTCTAATTGTTTGGCGGAACTAACCGAGGCAAACAAAGAGCCGCAAGCCAAAGAAAAGGCCAGCAGCGTAATTAAAAATCTGCTTACGTGTTTAAATAATTTGGTCATAGCTTTATCAAAATCCTTTCCGTGATTATAACAACACACATTTCATTATAGCAATTTACGTTCTTTTGTAAAGTCTTTCTTGTACGAAAATGCTTTTACCCTTCTTAATTATTCAAGCAAAAAAAGAACATTTTTTGCAAGTAAAATTTTTATCCATTCTCCGAACGCGCGCAAACTGTTAGTTGTTTTGTCTGGCAGTCAGGCGTTCCAACCGTCGGGAAGCGGTTTGATTTTTCGGATAATAGAACAAGGCATTTTGCAAATATTTTTTAGCTGTTTCTGTATCTTCTGCCCGTTGCAAAAGTGATGCCAATGCCAAGTTGGCAGACAAATCATCCGGAAATTGTGCCAATACCATTTCCAATAATTCTTTGGATTTGATATCATTTCCCGTCAGCGAAAAATACCGCGCCAACAAAATTAATCCGTTGGTATCTTCTTTGTAAGTTTGGATATAATGCTCTAAATTTTCACGCAATTTTTTTAAATCCGCTTTGGAAGTTCCGCGCAAATTTTGGATTTGGTCATAATATCCTTGCAACTCTGTCGCTTGCGCAATCACCGTCGGCAATTCATCTTCTTCGCCGTACAATTTTTTCAAACTGCGCAACAAAGATTTATCCAATGTGTCAATGGTCAGCGCATTTTTATAAATCGTTTTGGCATATTCTTTTTCGCCGCGTTTTAAATAAATGGTACCTAAATTATGCCACAAGCTTGTGTCGTAAGGGAACAAGGTCACCCCGCGCTCTAATAAATTTAATGTGTCGGCATCGGCATAAATTACATCATTTTTCACAAGTTCCGATAAGGTTTCATACGCGGCCAAATTAAACGGATCTAGCCGCACCGTTTCGCACAAATAATGCACGGCCTTGGTAGTGTTTTTATCACCCAGCGCCGCCAATGCCGCATGATAATAAACTTCGTCGCGATAAGCCGCGGCTGATAATGTTTTTTCATACACATCTAATGCGTCGCTGTAATTTCCTTCCCGTAAATATAAATCACCCAGCATAAATCCCGCTTCGCTGTTTGCGCGGTAAGTATGCAAAGCCCGTGCCAAATCCATTTGCGCGGCGGTTATATTTTGTTTTGCAATTTCTTTTTGTCCGCGGAAAGATAAAAATTGACTGCGAAGTACCAGCCCTTGCCACGCAATAATACACACACAAAACGCCAGTATAATAAGCGCAACGGTTTTGGTCACTGGATTGGCGGTGAGTTCCACATTACGCTCCGAACGGCCTACGCCGCTGACTTCCGCCCCGACGAGCCACCAAAACACAAATGCCGGCACGACCGTATGCAATGAAATGTTTAACATATTATCTACCAGCATGGCTAAAATGCCGCAGAACAATGCTTGCAGTAATTGTTTTTTATCGCCTTCTTTTTTGTGTGCGGCAAAATCGTGCACTTCCAAAAACAGCACCATGAACATAAACAGAAAAATCCCAAGCCCCACAATGCCGCCTTGTGCCAGTTGGAAAAATAATTCATTGTGCGGCGATTGGGTGAGTGTTTTGAGCTCGCGCAAATTAGGATGTTTGAGAAGTGTTTGCGCTTGTCTGCGCGCAAATGCCGTCTGAAAATTACCTAACCCCGTACCCAATACCGGGCGGTTTAAGAAAATTTCTTTAGACACATCCCACATGTATAAACGCTGGTGCAGAGATTCAAAAATGTTTTCGCGCGGCACGTCCAGTGTGATATTTGCAGGAGTTACCTGCGCAGTTTCGGCCACGCGGTTTATGACTGCCTCGCGCGTGCTTTGCACAAACACAGGCAGATAAGTTACCGCTACACCGAGCACCACTAGCCAAAACACGCGGCTTTTACGTTTCCAAATTAAGGCACGCAACGTACCGAACATCCACATCATAAACAGCCCCGCCCCGGCGGCAATCCAACACGAGCGACACAAACTAAACGATAAATAAAACAGATAAACCAAAACTAAAAATCCGTACACGCAAATATCGCGTTTCGTTTCCGCGCGCATATAGTAGACAAGTAACGCCGGCAGTAACATCACTACAAACGCAGATAAAAAGTTAGGATTACCAAATGTAGAAAATGCTTTGCTGGCAAATTGTTGCATATCAAACGGCCACAACACATCCAGTCCAAAACCTTGGAACACCCCGTACATACACGCCAACGTACACGCAATAAAACTCAGTACAAGCACATTTTCCTGTGTGAGTTTGCGCAAGATGCGTGTGCCCAACCACAAGCCCGTTCCCCACAACACAAGACCATACACATCAAACACATGCGCCCAAAATCCGTTGCCCGTCAAATTTGTTTTGAGCCACGGCAACAAAAGCCACATGGCCCCCCACACGATAAAAAGCAAAATGTAGTGCGTTTTACTTTCAATCACGCCGCTGAACACAACGTTTTTACTAAACACATACGCACCGAGCGCCACCACCAAAAGCAGCGTACCGAAATCCAGCAAATTAAAAAATAAAGTTTGGCGCAGATATTGCGGCGCGGCCGACAGAGCAGAGAGCCAACCCACCACCGCGGTTAAGATGTACATCAGAAAAGCTAAATCAAAAAAAGTATGTGTGAAATTCAAATTTCCCGTCTGAAGAAAGCGCGCCGCGGAAGCCCCGTACATTAAGGCCAACAAGATATACAACAGCACACTTTGCACGGCAAACGGGTTTGCGGTCAGGTCGGTAAAAAATAAGAGCGGCGCCATCAGAAAACACGCCGACAACACCCATCTGATGACCTTAATATAAACCCCTTCGTTTGCAGTTTTCGTCAACGGAAGCATATCCCTTTTCCCCTACCCCGCGCTATGTGTTTATACGCACGCAGTCCTTACACGCGCGTGCGCGGGATACTTTATACATTGCTTATATTGTAGTTTTTTTGAGAGACAAACGAAAGAGGGATTTTTGAGTAGAAAAAACGCAAGTCCTTTGATAAGGGCTTGCGCTTGAGGTTAAACTATTACCGCAGGTAAGCGGCAATCGTTTTTATAAAACGACACGCAAATCCCCCCGCACACTGGGCGCGGGAGAATTTCTGCAAAAGAAAGTTATTTTACAACCGCTTCTTTCTTAAGGAAGTCAAACACTTTGCGTTCGTTCAAGGTGGCCAAGATGTGCTCTTTGCGCTCCTCAAAAAACGCGCGGATTTTCTTTTCGTCTTCCTTATTTTTGGCGTTGACAGTTAAGCTCTTGTCCAGCTCGGCCTGCCAATCGGCTTCGGTGGCTTCCAGGTTTTCTTTATGAGCAATGGCGTGAATGATGTAGCCAATGCGTAAATCTTTTTCTACCGTCGGGCGGATACGTTCTTCAAAGCTTTTGCGTTGTTCGTCCGTCAGGTCTTCCACTTTCATTTGCGTGACGTTGCGCACAAAATTATTCAAAGAATGATTGGTATATTCTTCTACCAAACTTTGCGGCAATTCAAAGTTGTTCATCTTTACCAAATGATTTTCAATCTGTGCGGTAAAATCACGCTCGGCATTGGCTTTGGCTTCCGCGTTCATGCCTTCTTTGACGCGCGCTTTCAAAGCGTCCAACGTATCAAAGCCCATATCTTTGGCAAAGCTGTCGTCCAATTTCGGCATAATTTTATTTTTGATATCGTCCACCGTCACGTGGAAAGACAAGGTATCGTTTCCTTCTTTGACTTCAAAATCTTTGGTGTCGCCTTTTTTCAGACCCAAAATGTTTTTGGCCAGTTCCGGCATGGTTTGCGGCGCGGCCATATCAATTAATTCGCTGTCTGCACTTAATTTATAGTCTTCCGTACCGTTGCGCTTGCCGGTGTATTTCACGACGGCATACACTTTATCGTCAATCACCGCGCCTTCGGCCGCACTTTCCAAACGGGCATTACCTTCCAAGATGCGGTTTAATTGTTCGGTCACTTCTTCGTCGGTAGCGGTTTCGGATTTTTTGGTAACCGGGATAGCTTTGTAATCTTTTACGTCAAATTCCGGCGCCACATCTACCGCAATTTCAAAACTAAATTCTTTTCCGTCATCAAACGACACAAAATCGGCCTTGGTCAAAGCCGGCACGGTGACGGGGTTTAATTTATTTTGCTCTAATGCCGACGCAATAGCGGCTTTCATCGTTAAATCCAACGCGCGTTCTTTAATGTGCGGCGCAAAATTTTGTTTCACCAAATCCAAAGGCACTTTGCCCGCGCGAAAACCCTGCATTTGGGCGCGCGATTGCACTTGTACCGCGGCATTTTGAAAAGATTTGCTTACTAAATTAGCCGATGCGGTTATGCTTAAATTGACGCGGCAACCTTCCTTACTGATTTGTTTGGTGTTTACATCATCTGCCGAAGCAGTTTTGAAGATAGACATATTAAGACACTCCTTGTATTTGTTGAAAAGTATGGACGGAGAGGGACTTGAACCCTCAAGGGTTTCCCCACACGCTCCTAAGGCGTGCGCGTATACCAATTCCGCCATCCGTCCCTAATGAAAAAAATGGGCCATGTGAGGCTCGAACTCACGACCTTACGCTTAAGAGGCGTCTGCTCTACCAACTGAGCTAATGGCCCAAAATCAGGTATGTTTATTATAGCAAAAAAACGACTGACCGGGAAACTACTTCTTTTACTGGCAATTCGGCAGACAAAATTATTTATTCCCCACCCAAGGGTTGTTTTTCAGAAACCCTATTCCAAATAATCAAAATTTAGCTATAATGTTATATAGGTTATTATCTACCTGTGAGGGTTTTATGAAAAAATTATTTTCTTTAGGGTTAGCTTTATCTATTCTTGTCACACCGCTTCAGGCCTTAGACATCAGCGCCTACGGCGATGTGGATACCATTATGGAAGACAATGCACTGTCCGACGTGGCCACCCGCTATTCAGCCGTGCAATTATCTTTCTTTCCGGAATATGCAACGCGCCTAGGTTTTAACACCGCAGAAGACCGTTTGGACCGCCGCGACAACGAACGCGACGCGCAGGCCTTGCGCGCTTTAAAACTGGTGCAAGAGGGCTTGAACAAAATAAACCGCAAACAGCTATCCGAGCCGAAACGTACCGAATATGATATGTTGCAAAATATGATTGAGTACGATTTGTATAATCTCAATCGCAACCGCAATATGCAAGACCCGCTGTTGTACTCCTCGGTATTTGATGCGTTGTATGATTTGCGCATGAAACAAATCAATTATACCGACGTGCAAAAACGCGATTTAGCCGCCCGCTTGGCCATGTTGCCCGACGTAGCACACCAAGCGCAAAATAATCTCTCTACTCCGCCGTCTTTTCTGAGTCAAATTGCTATGGAAAAGGCCTATTATGCGTATTTGTCCTTTGACGAAATGGAGCAGTATTTAGTCGCGCAAGTATCTGACGATACTGCCAAAGCACAGTTAAAACGTCTGACCAAAGAATCCAAAACAGCTATTAAAGATTTGTTTGATTTATTCAAAAAAACTGCGCAAGAAAATACAGATAAAGACTTTCGCCTCGGTAGTAAAAAATATGAAACGATCTTGAAAAACCGCTATTCCATTAACCAAAGCGAAAGTGCTATGTCCAAATACTTACAGAAAAATTTGCGTGCCGCCCAACAGGAATTGCTTTATGCGATTAATCGTTTCCCTGTCGTGGAAGAAACGGTGGTAGTCACCGAAGAATCTACTCCCGCGGCAACTACCGCCACGGAAGAAGTAGAAGTTGTTTCCGCACCGGAAGAAATGGTCTCGGGAGAAACAGCCCAAAATGCCGAAACGGCCGCCGCGGAAAATACTTCGCAAAAGCAGGCCGAACCTGAAAAGCAAGCGGCTAAACCGCAACCCAAAAAACCGTCTGCCAAAAAGGTTAAAAAACCCACTACCGCCACCGCGATTGATTTTTATCCGATTGCAGACCGTGTGACGGCTAACGTCCCGCAACAACAGCAGAATTTCATTTCCGCGTTCTCTACGGAAGCCACCAAGCTAAACCAAATGTTCACGCGCGAAGACATTTTGCCCATGGCTTCTGCGTCGTTTAAAATCCGTCAGATGCCGGCTTATTACGCCTATTTTAAAGCGTATATGTTCCTGCCGCCTTTTGGTACGCAGACCAATCCTTCGCACGATTTATTCTTGCGTTTGCCGGCCGGCAGTGAAGAAACAAAAGCCGCTATGATTGCG
>JAGCKY010000047.1 GCA_017647245.1 Elusimicrobiaceae bacterium | reverse complement strand
TCCACATTAAAGGCACAAAACCTATCAGTGAAAGTATTACACTTTTCAACGTAAAACCAGGTACCTCAAACTTTATCCAACGCTTTTCCGCAAACCGCGCGATACAAAAACCAAGCAGGCCGCCCAAATTGCTGTATCCGTTACGAATCATATGCTTGGGGGCCATGAGTATTTTTCCATCCACATAATCCACCGGATACGATTTATAGGTAACATAAATCAATGCCAATATCACAAAAATAATTCCCCCCATGAGTATTTTATTTTCTTGTTCGGGGTGTTTCTCTGCATAAGCAAATAGTTTCCAAGTTAGCCAAACCGAAAAACTACCCGTTATTAAACCAACCAGTACATCTTGTGGTGTGTGCACACCTAAATAATTGCGCGAAAATCCAGTGAGCAAAATGGCAAAAATACAGATCCACCAAACCCATCTTGTTTTCAAGGTGTTTCCATAACTGACGGCCAAACTGCCGTAAATTGCCGTAGCCAAAGAAGTATGCCCACTGGGAAACGAATAGCCGGTAGCGGTTTTAATGGCATTACCCGCCGGAATAATCCGCGGGTCTCTAATCCACGGGCGATATACGCACGCCGTCAGTTTTATCAATACATTAATCGCCATAACCACGTTCAAAGAGGCTAACACAAACAATCCTTTTTTCTTGTTTAGACACCAATAAATAAAAGTCGGAATTAAAATCACATAGCTAATCGCAAATAAAGAGACCCCTTCCATAAAAGGAGTCCAAATCTCGCTGATGCTGTTTCGGAAATCCTGTAGCCACAACAGATAATTAATATCCATTCTTTGCTCCTTCTGCAAATCCAAACGTACAAACACAAGAAAAGCCCCGCTGAAGTAGCGGGGCTTTTTGTTTCTATACTAAATTATTTCTTTTTTGCTACTTTTTTAGCCGGTTTTTTGGCAGCCTTTTTAGCTACTTTTTTGGCCGGTTTTTTTGCTACTTTTTTAGCGCAGGCTTTTTTAGCACAGGCTTTTTTCGCTACTTTTTTCGTTGCTTTTTTTGCTACTTTTTTAGCCGGTTTTTTGGCGGCTACTTTTTTGGTTTTTTTAACAGCCATTTTTTTATCTCCTAGGATAATAAGTTTAACCTCATAAAAATGATACAACAAAATTTTCAAAAATGCAAGTTTTTTTCGTCTGAAATTTGTTCGCGCGCGTTTGCTTTCCGTTTTTGCGCGGTGCAAATTTATGTTAAAAAAGGATTTTTACCGTCGGAGAAATAATTTTATTTGTGCAGGCAGAAAATCCGCTGACCATTCAAAAAATTTTTTGAAAATTTTGTTGACAAAAAATTAAATTTGTGTTTTTGTAAAAAGTTAGTTAAGACTAAATTTTTGCAAAATCCATTTTTCAGCGCCTGCTACTTTTGAAATTTTTACAGGTTTCAAATCACTTACAGTGGCTATTTTTTCAATTAATTTTTTAAAATCGCGCGTGCTTCCTTTTTTCAGTTCCAGCTCAATTTCTTTGCGCCGCAAGCGGTTTTTTCCACAGCAAGTAACATAATTGTCCAGCGCTGCTTCGCACGCACAGCTCTTATATCTTATATAGAATAATTGTCGGCAGTTTCGGATGATAAAACGCACTTGCAACGTTTCCTTTTTTAGTCCGACCCAATCCTGCCGCTGTTGCAACGTTTTCAGTGCGCTTTTTATACTACGCGCTTGCGGCAAGGCAAGCGTTCGTTCCTGGCGCCGCGCCAGACCATTTTTTATTTGTGAGCGTCTTTTACACGTCGCTTCCCACTTTGCATTACTGTAACGGATGCGCAGCGCCACCTTGCGCGCAGCCAGTTGCCCGGCCGCATTATCCAAATAATAATCCGTAATTTGTACCGTTCCCCCGGAAGAAATGTTACCACAGATTTCTTCCAGCGTCTGTACAAAATGTCCGAACGCACCGCGCGGCGCACCATCCCATTTAAATTCTTGTTCTATCCCCATATAATTAGTGTAGCAAATCATAAAAAGGTATAATATAAAAAAGGAGAAATTATGAAAAAATTACGCCAACCCACCTCTCTAGGATGTTTTGTTTGCGGACGCAACAATCCGTTTGGATTGCACTTGGAATGGTTTAACAATTACGAGAAAAAAGAAGTAGAAACTACGTTTGAACTGGGAGATAATTATGCTTCCTACCCCGGCACTGTGCATGGCGGTATTGTGGCTACTATTTTAGATGAAACTTCCGGCCGCGCGATTTTACTTAATAATGATTTTAACCATTTAATGGTTACGTTAAAGATGGAAGTAGTGTATAAACACAATACGCCTACCAATACGCCGCTCAAAGCCGTCGGGCGCGTGTTACGCTATACGCCTAAACGTGCGCAGGTGGAAGGCGAAATTCAATTGCCGGACGGCACTGTAACGGCCAAATGCACCAGTTTATTGTATGAACTTCCCGAAGCAGTACGCGCTAAATGGGGTCCGGAAGAAGACGAATGGACCCGCACTACTCCGTCGGCAGAAGAGGTTCGGGCCTGTGAGCATGAACAAACATGTACTTGCGCTCACACAGATGACACACCGACGGAAGTAACAAAATAAAATTGTGTTTAGCAGTTTGATTTTGCTAAAATAAAAGAAATAGCTGTGTCGTTTTTAGGATCGGTAGCTTAGTTGGTAGAGCGCCTGCTTTACACGCAGGAGGTCAGGGGTTCGAGTCCCTTCCGGTCCACCATTTATTAAGGTACTCTTTGTGGAGTGCCTTTTTTGTTGGTCTATTTCCCCCTCTCTCGTCGGTGTTTTGGAGTGGTTTTTATCCGCTCGGGACATAGAGTGCTTTTAGGGGTGCATAAAAAAGGCCCCCTCAAACACATTGCAAATATACCATTATATTTTGCCGATAAATGTCTCTAAACTAATGGCCTTTTCGTCTGAGAACTTGACAAATATAGTTGTTTTATAGTATATTATAAATATAAAAGTAGTATTCTTGTTGTAAATCTACACAAAACATCGTTGTATCACCTGCTTGCGCCACCCGGTGCAAATATTTGTTGTTATCAAAATCTGCAATTAAATCTAATCTGAAAGGAGGCTCTATGCCTAGACGAAGTATGCGCTTTGTCTTGCGCCGCCCTGGCCAAGATGAAGAAGATGACGATAAATTACATCCGTTGCGCAAGCAATATTTAGAAAACCGCTTAAAAGATCTTGATTATCAAGAGCGCCAGCAAATGATGCAAGATAGTTTTACTACGGCTATATATGGTAAAAAAGATTATTCTGAAGAAAGAAATGAGATTATGAGAGAATTAAACAGAGATTCTGAAAGGCAATTTGTCAGTGAACAAAAAGAGCAAAACACCGCACCATCAAAACCCGAATTTACTCCTGCCGCTCCTGATGAACCGTCTGATTTTGACAGACGTAAGGAACTTTGGGAAAATCAAAAAAGATGGGATGAATTTCAAAAATCCCAGCATGAGGGGCAAAGCGTGAATGATTCCACAAAACCGAATGCTTTTGAACGGTTGGGTGTTCCTGATCCTAAAAATCCACAAGAGAGTATTTCCGAAGCAGATAAAAATAGACGCGATTTTTATAAATTTCCGCAACCAAACGGACAATCTACAGAAGCATGGGACAGAGCAAATGAATATTTGCGCAATACTCCACGGGAAGACAAAGAACATAATATCATCGGTTCGGAAATCCGCTGTAATACCACTATTGGACGCGAACTGTCCAAATTGGGTATTGACGTAGAAAAAGGCGTTAACATGAATAAAATTATTGACGGTATGGATAAGTCCGGCGATTGGGCCAATTTACCTACAGATAAAAATGGTAATCCTGATCATAAAGAAGCAACTAAATTAGCTAAAGAAGGATATATTGTGGTTGCTACAGAAAAAGGGAAAGAGCACGGACACGCCGCAATATTAACTGGCAAAGAAGCAGAATCAGGTACATGGAAAGGCAAAGTACCTAAAGTATATGGAAGCGTCAATGGCAAACCTGCTAAATCCGAGGGAATCAGCAATCACTGGCAAGCAAAAGATAAAAATAATATAAAATACAAAGTATATAGATACAAAAGACCTATATAAATTCATCAGGCAGCCGGATTTTTCCGGCTGCCTATGGAGAAGAGCATGCTAAAAAAATTTCTGTGTGTCTGCACTTTTATAATTATTGGTTTATCTGTTTATGCCAATGACACATCTGGAACAATACTTCCCACCGGCGGGGTCGTGTTTGAAAAACAGGACGGGATAAAAATGAAAGTAGAAGCCCTTTATATCCGTCCGTACCAAATAGAAGTGAACTATCTTTTTGAAAATACTACAGGTAAAGATATTACCGCGCAAATGTTTTTTCCACTACCGGAAATGCCCGCTGTAGAAGAATATTTAGGAGATGAGTCTCACGATTACAAATTTAAATTGTGGGTTAACGGCAAACAAAAACAGTATCAAACACATTGGACCGTTACACAAAACGATAAAGACATTACCAAAGAGGTATCTATATTATTTTACCGTCCCGAAGAAGTTATTACGGATCAACAATTAGCCAAACGCATCCAAACCTTACAGGAAGAAACCCGTCAAAAATTACAGGATAAAAAAATTATTGAGTGGAGTTGGACATTGGATAGAGATAAAGGCGAAATACAAAATTGGAAAATACCGGACGATACAAATTGGAAAAAACAAATTTCCTATTCGTGGCAGCAAACTTTCCCAGCTCATAAAACAGTATCTGTTCGGCATACCTATACTCCTACTGCCATTTATAATAATGTGGGCTTTCCATTTTCCGAATGTATTAACAGAGAGAGTGAGCCATACAAATCATTTGCCTATATACCGAAAAATGAAAACACATACTCCACAGATCATCTGCAGGCTCGTAATTACTTAGAATATATTCTTACAACCGCTAATAATTGGCAAGGGCCGATTGAAAGTTTTAATTTAATCGTGCAAAGTCCGTTCAAATCGGTCGGCTGTTTTGACGGAGAGGCATTTTACGGTGAGGAATATTATGCCGTTAATCGGCAAGACTATACCCCAGAGTGGGATTTATCTGCGGAATTTCTGGTAAATGGAGTATTATCCTTTAACCGTACACAAAAAAATATTCCTGTACTTTACCGTATAGATGGGCCGGCTAATTTGCGTGATAAACCCAACGGAAAAGTAACCGCACAACTAGCAGACAAAACCTATGTATGGGTTTGGCCCAATGAGAAAAAGGGTAAATGGTATCCCGTACGGCAAAATGATTTATCCGGCTATACGCATAGGCAAAATCTAGTAAAAGTGTTTTAATTCCCTGTTCTTTCCCTGTTTCTCTGGGTAGGGAATTTGCACATATTTCGGTAGCTATTTCTTAGACGAGGGCACATATATCAGCAGGACTCAAAAATCCAATGCATAAACCCGCTAATGCTGCATTCTTATCCGTGATACTTATCTTTTTTAAGTCCTCGGAACATCAGTTTTGTAATACGCTCAAAAATCTCTTTCATATTTTTGCGATTTATCAAAAAATTACTTACTAAAACCCATAGGCCTATCAGTGATGTACTCCAAATGGCGTATAATATCCATTGTGGTATCGTTTTAATTTGAAACGGCCATGCGTACCACAAAATAGTTGTTAGTCCAAAAGTAATAATTACTAACCAAATATGTCGCAGAGTTCGTTTATAACTTAATTTAGTGAGATGTCGCGGAATAAAGAAAAGCAAGTCAATATCTCGGTAAATGTTAGAAAGCATCAATCCCCCCATAATACCGTATATTCCCCAAAAATAAGCTCCAATTAAGCCGCCTACAGCGGCAATCAGCGCTTGTGTGGTACTTTGCCAACGCGTTTGACGATACATCCCTGCAGAAATTACCAACATACCTTGAGGCGTTTTTAGATTATACAATAGTCCGTTTAATACACACATAAACCCGAACCAAGGTAATATATAGTTTACGTCCGTGATATTGGAGGTATATAGCTTGATAAAAGGAATAATCAACAAAAGTGCTGTGCTGTAAACGACCGTAATAAGTATGTAATAAAATTGTTCAAATTGTTGTGTAGCTTTTTTCAGAATATTTTTTTGACTCCGAACAATTACATCTCCAAAGGAAGCCGCCAATCCAGAACAGAAAATCCCCAATAAATTCATAATACCCATTAACACTAGATTATAAATACTAAAAACACTAACTTCTTTTAGAGAAGTAAAAAACGTAGCTAATATAATAGGCAGTGCATTTTGAACACTTCCCAATAATTGCAGATATAGCACATTCCAACGATCTTTGATGGACTCTATATCAGCCGGCACTGTATAATT
>JAGCKY010000046.1 GCA_017647245.1 Elusimicrobiaceae bacterium | reverse complement strand
GCTTCGTTAACTGTTTGTGTATTGGCATACGCAGGCTTAGATGCATTGCCTTGCACGAGCATTGCGACACCCACGACAGCAATCGCTACAGCAACTAATACCCCAATCATTGTTTTGTTCATTTTATTCTAGTCTCCTGGTACAAAAACTTTTACTGAACACATATATTATACTTTATTGTGTTGCATTGTGACAGAAAAAATTTCTGAAAGAAACCTTACATATAGCTTCTTTCAAAAACCCCCGCAACCAGTATACTACTGTGTTACAGATAGTATACAAAAAAGGTATAATGTATGTAAATTCTTCATACATGGATATTTACATGCAAAAACAGTTTCATTGGTTAATCACCGGGGGCGCGGGGTTTATAGGTTCCCACCTGACACACACACTGGTGGCCCAAAAGCAACAAGTAACTGTATTGGACAATTTATCTGGCGGTAATTTGCAGAATTTAGCGTCTATACAAGATAAAATCTGTTTTATTGAAGGTGATATTCGTAATTTTTCCGATGTTTTGAGGGCCATGAAAGGTGCAGATTACGTCCTGCATCATGCGGCGTTGGTCTCTGTAGCAGAATCTATGGAAAATCCCCAAAAAACTACCGAAATTAATGTCAACGGCACGCAAAACGTATTGGAAGCCGCTCGTTCGTGCGGGGTAAAACGCGTCGTTTTTGCTTCTTCTTCCGCCGTGTACGGAAACCGCCCCGATTTACCTTATAAAGAAATTACCCCCACCGATTGCCAATCTCCCTATGCGTGGAGCAAGCAGGCCGGGGCCGAACTGTGCCAATTGTATACAAAAGCATACGGACTGGAAACGATTGCGTTACGCTATTTCAATGTGTTTGGCACCAGACAAAATCCCAACTCTGCCTACGCGGCTGTTATTGCTAAATTTATGCAATTGGCCGCCGAAAACAAACCGCTTGGAATTGACTGGGACGGTTTGCAGAGCCGTGATTTTGTGCACGTCAGCGACGTAGTACAAGCCAATTTGCTAGTGGCGCAAAAGGGTGTGCCGGGGGAAATTTACAATGTGGCCAGCGGCCGCACGTACACTTTATTAGAATTGGCAGATACCATAGAAAAAGTGTCCGGTCGCAAATTAGAACGGGTTTCTCGTCCAAAACGCCCGGGCGATGTACACGAATCTTCTGCAGATATCAGTAAAATATGTGCTTTAGGTTTTGTCCCACACACTACTTTGGAGCAAGGTTTAGCACAAATGTGGGCGGAAAAGACACGCAAATAAGTAAGAAGAATAAAAAAAAAGTACAAACATTATGACTGGAAAATTATTTTTTATACTGGATACATTGGCATTTTTTGCCATTACTTGGCTAACCGTCTATATGCGGCACGGTAACAAAGTATGGGACAGCTTCCACCACCAATTGTGGACCTTTGTTCCCGTTTTCCTGTTTGCCAGTTTCGTCTTGTGGCTGTTTTCATTTTACGACGTTAAACTACTACGCAAACAAGTCATCGCCTACCGCCGTTTGGCAATTGCCTTTTTAATTACATTAGCCGGATCTGCCAGTGTGATCTACTTTGTTTCGGCACTACCGTTACATATCCCCACCCCGCGCCGCATCTTGATTGCCATTTTGCTGATTTATTTTGCATACGTTTACTTATTTAGACGCAATTACTTCAAATTAGATGTGGCTAAAACCAACCTGCTTTTTTTCGGGGATAGTCCCACGTTAACAGAACTCGTCAAAGAAGTCAAAAACTCCCGCGGATTTAACGCGCGCGGATACGAAACGGCTCCGGTGGCGGGCAAACGCTACTCGTTACGCAATTTAGATATGGTAATCATCGGTAGCAAACTTTTCCGTGAACAGCCGCAAGCATGGGATGTCATTTCTTCGCAATTTATTGCCAAAGGTGCGGTCGTGGATACGGATTTTAACGCCTATGAACAAATCTTGCGCCGGGTGTCGCGCGAAAGCATAGAAGACAGCTCTTGGTTACTGCGCGGTATCGGTAACCGACACGAAAATTCTATGTATGGTATGCTCAAACGTACTTTTGATTTAACATTAGCACTTTGCCTACTTCCCATACTTGCGCCGTTAGGTTGTTTCCTTTGGCTTTTAGTGCGTGTTATAGACGGAGAAAAACCCATTTTCAAACAAAAACGCGTGGGCTTGCTGGGCAAAGAATTTAACATTTATAAATTCCGCACCATTCTTTCCAAAACGCAAGAATCCGAGCAAGAACGACTTACCAAGACCGGTCCGTTTCTGCGCCGCTTCCGTTTGGATGAAATTCCGCAAATTATCAACGTACTACGCGGTGATATTTCTTTTGTCGGGCCGCGGCCTTTGTGGATAGGCGAATGGGCAATTTTAAATCATTCTATTCCGCACCACACCATTCGCACCATTGTCAAACCGGGTATTACCGGTTGGGCACAGCTTAATTTTAAAGCGCCCCCTAATTATAAGACTAAAAACGGGCAAAGCACTTTAGAAGAAAAACAGGCCTTTGACGCCGCGTTTACCCGTTTTTCTTATGACGTATGGTATATCAAAAACCGCACCATCGGGCTGGATTTAGATATTATGATTAAGACGGGTCTGCGAATGTTCATTAAAGATTCCAAAATAGGATAATTTATGAAAAAACACATTGCGTCTTTACTCCTTTTGTATTTTGCTTTGAACGCGACGGCGGCTTCGTTTCCGTTGTGTATGTACGGAGTGGATAATCCGTCAGATGTTCCTATGTTAAAAGCCGCCGGATTTACTTGTTTTCAAACATACCGGGGCACGGCCGATAAATTAATTCCTTTGGCGCAAGCCGCAAAAGAAAATGATATGCAAGTCGTGTTTTATCCCAATAAAATTATTGGTTCCGACACGCAAGAAGCCGCGCAGGATTGGCCGATACTTGCGTGGTATTTGGTGGACGAACCCGACGTGCACAAATGGTCCCGCACCCGCGTAAACGAAGCACACGAAAAAGCACGCGCCGCTTTTCCAAATCACCCAACCACTTTTGTGATTGGACAAGGAAAAACCGCCACCCCTTACTATGACTTGGCAGACGGTTTAATGATGGACTGGTATCCCGTGCCGCATTTAGCGCTCACTTCTTTTGGCGATAATGTACGTTGGGCTAAAGAAGGACAAATTGCTATGAACGCGGGGCAACATCCGCTATGGGGTGTGGTACAGCTTTTTGATTGGAAAGAATATAAACAAAACCGCCCGGACAATGACCGTATCGGTCGTTTTCCTACGCAGGAAGAAATTCGCTTTATGTCTTATGACGGTATAGTGAACGGAGCGACCGGGCTGTTTTATTTTGTATTTACCACCGAAGGAAAACCCCTGCCCCAATCCAAGCCCGAGTATTGGGCACGTATGGAAGCCGTATCCAAAGAGCTTGCCCAATTACGCCCGGTATTAGAAGAAGGTATTTTGACCGAAAATCCGGTAGCCGTTTCCGCACCGATGGCCGCACAAACCCGCCTGTATGGAAAGTATTTATACACTATTTTAATTAATCGCTCGGATAGCGCAGTGGACACGCCAAAGGCATTTTTAAAATGGAAATATAAACTATTATTCCGCGGCAAGAAAACCGCGCAAATGCCTGCCTACAGCGTATGGGTGCTCAAAAGCAAAGCCAAAAGATAACTTTTTAAGCACACCGGCTTTCAAAATAGAATTAGCTGTTATATTACGGACGCTTTATCTTTAACAAAGTCAACACTTTGTTGTAGCCCTTGTTTATGATTGCTAGCCACCAAGGTTTAATATCCAGTAACTCCCGTATTAACTTGCTTACGTTTTCCGTTCGGTACCGGGCGAAAAACTCTGCCCGTTTAGGGTGAGCAACCGGCGAAGAAAGTAATGGAAAATTGATTCGCGCCACGCGGTCAAAATCAATAGGTTGCGTGACAAGAGACAGAGAATTTAACAGATGTTTGGCTTTAGCTGTATTTGCCGTCAGCACAGACATACCTTCTCTTTTGTCTTGTGAAGTAATAATTTCAGGCCATTTTCCCCACAAATCGCCCATCGTAAAATCAGCAAATTGATTTTCTTTTCCCCGAAAAGCACAAACAAAACAACTCCGGCGACTGATTAATTCGGCTAAAAAAGCTCTCAAAAATACATTTCTATAGATGTAGCCAATTTTTCTTTTGCCGGGTACTCTTTCAAAAAGTTTTTCGGCCAAGGTTCTTCTCATTCCATGAGCGCACAAGAGTCCATCGGAAAATAAAAAACTCAGATAATTGGCACTCCAACCAAAATGCTTATCTCTAAAATTGATATTTTTTATGTCATTTTTATTGAAATTTTCTTTCAAAAAAGCGCTCCAAACCCCCGGAGAAGGCGTTCCGTGACAGATAAGCTGCGCCGTCAAAAGATTTTCATATTCCTTGCCTAAATAATTACGCAAGCCCGCAATTTGGCACGGCGTACCGGTAAATAATACCTTGCGGCCTTGTTCCAAAAATTGTTTGGCTTGCTGATACGTGTTTTCGGTATCGCTTTGCACGTATTTAGAGCGGCGCAATTTGTCTAAATCCGTTAAATTTTCTGCATAAGTATGCACCACGTTCCACTCTTTATCAAACCCGGCGCCAAAGACAACGCCGCCTTCTTTTAGAATCACTTCTGCCAGCGCGGTAAACATTCCGCCCGAGGAACTTTTTAATTTCACTTCCGCGTTTTTGTGTTTTGCGGCATACGTTTCCAGCACCGGGAAAGTTTGCGGTTTGTTCAGTATCGGGCAAACTTTTTCACAGAGCCCGCAATTTACGCACGCCGATTTATCTACCTGCGGATATAAAAACCCTTCTTCATCAGCCACCATAGCGATGCAATTTTTGGGGCAACTATTCGCACAAGCCCCGCATCCGCAACATTTTGTTTTATCAGTTAGTGTAAGCATTTGATTCTCCGCGCAATTAGTTTATAAATACGGTAATAAATTTGAGTCATATTTTTAGGATCTACGGCATAATTTGTCAAAACAGTCCAAATGATAACTGCTATCGTACTACAGACCGCATAGACCAGCCATTGAAACACCGTATCAATTTGAAAAGGATAAAAATACCAAATAAATGTTATTAAGCCAAAGTTCCCTAGTACCAACAACATGTGCCGTAACGAACGAACATAACTTAATTTGGTAACATGTTTAGGAATAAAGAATAACAAATCGATATCACGGTACAAGTGCGACAAAATGCCCCCGCCTATAATGCCGTACAATCCCCAAAAATATCCGCCAATAACTCCGCCAATCACCGCAATAAGTGCTTGCGTGGTGGTCTGCCAGCGCGTCTGGCGATACATTCCGGCAGAAAGAACCAACATTCCCTGCGGAGTTTTCAGGTGGTCTAACAGCCCTCTTAGCACAAACAAAAATCCCAACCAAGGCAAAATATAATTCACATCATTAATATCGGTAGTATATATTTTGACAAAAGATAAAATCATCAGCAGACAAACCCCGTAAACAACTGTAAGAAATATATAATAAGTTTGTTCAAATTGTTGTGTCGCTTCTTTTAAGATTCTATGTTGCTTGCGCGCAATCACGTCCCCAAAAGAAGCCGCAAGCCCGGAAATAAAAATGCTTAAAATTCCCCCCACCCCCGCCAGTACAAGGTTATAAATGCTGTACACGCTTACCTCCAGCAATGATGTTAACATCGTGGCCAACATAACGGGAATGGCACTTTGGGCTCCTCGCAGTAGTTGTAAGTATAAGACATTCCAGCGGTCCTTGATAGATTCTTTATCCGGAGTAACCGTATAATCAACAAACGGAAAATGTTTTTTAGTGTAATAGTATAAAATCCAAGAGCGGGTAAAAACGGAAAACACCACCGCCACTTCCACCGTTACAATGCTAAAGCCCAACTTGGCAAGTCCCCATACAATGAGCGTGTTTAACCCCAAATAAACAATTTGAGCCGAAGAAATAATATAACTCTTTTGGCTTGCCGTAAGTAAAACGCGGTATTTGGAAAGCGTAAAGAAATCAAAAACCCCTTTAGCCCCTAACGCAAAAACGACCAGTGAAATTTGCCAAAATGCCAAATGAAGCGTTTTGGCAAATACCGGATACAGTAACGCCAACAAACACACTAATGCCAAAAAGATATAGCCGGAAGTTTGATAAAACTTTTTTGCCGCAGACAAAATACCGTTAATAGCGGGGATATCTTTATTGGCAAGGGGTTTGTAGAGCGCATAGATACTCGCACCGGAAATACCGGCTTCTACCAATACAAAATAAGAAATAAACTGCGTGACCGAAACAACAAACCCATTGATTTCAGAACCATAAACCGACAACAATACGCGCGGAATAATAAACGCCGTGACCATTCCGGTAACTTGTTGGAAGGCCATCATAAAAGAGTTGTGAACAAATAATTCCGTGCGTCCTTTCATCCTTGCGTAATAGTCCTTAAATAAGAAAAAGATTTTTCGCGCTCTTGAGTTAATATGTTATTGACTCTTTGCCACTCAATAGGTTCATCAAAGTTGTGAGTCGCCGTAAAGCGCGTATACAAACGGTTTTGCAGGCCCGTAATTTCTAACAGATTATCAAACCGCGAATTAATAGCCCCTCTTTTATTAGGCAGCCGTCCTACGAAAAAAGGCCTATTAAAATTAATAGAGAAAGCAAGTCCATGAAAAGAATTTGTAAATACATATTGGGCGTTTAGGAATAGGCCCAGCCACTCTTGCGGTGTGGGTTTGATATAAGGCGCGGGTACTGTTTTTCTAAAATACATGGAGTGAGAAATAAATAATAGTTCGCACCCTTTTTGACGCGCCAACTGTTGCGCCAAGCTAATTAAATTCGGGTCTTCATACATCAAATACAAAAGAACATAATTTTTAGTTTTAGGGAGAACGGCCAGCTTTTTCCAATCTTCCTTTGTCAAAAGTAACGTGGGATCTATGTGCACCTGGGCCTTGCTTGCCAAAATATCTTCCACAATTTGTGCCCCCTGCATTTCTCTGACGGAAATTTGATTAAAGTGAGCAAGTTGCTTGGCAAAAAAAGCCCTTTCTTCGGGACGCAAGTATTCTAATGCAAGTCCGAAGCTGGCCGCATAGGAATAGTTTTTTGACTTATTTGGACTAAATGCCAGAAAATAATTAGAATCAAAATGGGTAATACGCGGGTTGAACACTTGGTCGCTTCCGCAAACGAAAGCATCGTAAGACTGCGTATTATCGCCAATAATGCTTGGAAGCAGCGGTTTCGTATCCAGCAAATACTGCTCGCGAAAGCTTTTAAAGCGGCGCGCGATCTGCTTTCTTAGTATCGGAAAAAACAATAATTTAAACGGATATTTTATAATTTCCGCAAAACTCTTTTTAAACACAGGGATACCTTTATATTCCCGTTGCAGTTTAGGACAGTAGTAATTCAACACATGCGCTGTACTGCCCAATCGGGTCAGGGTAGATTTGAGAGCGTATGCCTGCAGTACGGCTCCATAGTTATTGGCATTATGAAAGGTTAATATTCCGATTTTTTTCATTTTGAATTATCCTGCAGAGAAGGTTTTTCCAAGGCTTTGGATTGTATATAAAGCATACCGCCAAACAGCAAAATATACCCGTAGAGATTTGTTAACGCGCGCGGGCGTTGATATACCGATAAGAAAAATAAAAGCAGTAGTATTATGCAGTTTTTGTTGCCTTTTGTTTGCGAAAAGCCCCCCCACGCCCAAAGTGCCGCAAAAATAGCAAATCCAATGATACCCAAATCTACGATATAGCGCTTATACGAAGACGTACCGTGTGCATCAAACGTAACTACAGGGTAACCAACCCCGTAACCATAGATAATTTGCGCGTTTTGAGCCAATTTAGAAAATTCATAATCATATAACTCTGACGAGCGGTTATTTCCTTCCAACCCTTTTTCTTCCGATATTTCAAAACGTTGGGTAAATCTGTTAACCTTATCGTTGCCAAAATCTATATTAGGTATTTGTAAAAATAAGATAGGCAATACAATTAGCCAGGCGAGATTTAAAATACTTTTTTTGACAGCATAACAAGCCACAAACATAAAAATTAAGATGTAAAAGGCCAAAGAATAGGCACACATCCCCGTTATTAACAAGAGAATTTTTTGCCACAATTTAGATACGCTATACGTGACTATAAATAAGAACGCACACAACGTGCCCAGAGCGCCCGGCTCATTAAAAATGCCGCAAAGGCGCAAGTTGGTTCCCCCCTTGAAAATAGCGAATATTCCCCACTTAACGTAACGTACGCCTAGTTGATTCTTGGAATAATAATTTACTTCAGAAAACCCAAGGTTAATTCCCCATTGGTACGCAAACCACAAAATTAATGAAAACACACATTGTATTAAAACAAACGCAAAGAATAATTTGAATATTTTTAATTTTAATTCATCGTTAAACAATGTAAAACAACCCAATATCATAAAAGGGATTGTTCCGTGTCCGTGAAATCCGCCATACGTATGTAGCAAAGTAATCAAAAAGTAAAAGGCAGGAATGAAAAACAAGATCAAATTTTGCTGCGTAATCTTTTTTTGTTTTGCCAACATAGCTAGCCCTAAGGGGATGCAAAACACCCCCGTGGCTTTTACAAACAACCAATATATCTGAGAATAGAAAGGATTTGCAAATGCCAGCAGAGCCGTGTCTAGGCCGAAAATAGCGTAACTCCAAATACATAAATTTTCAATTGAAAGATATTGTAATAACTTCTTCATACTTTTTTCTCTATCCATTCATTGTTTGGGTTAATATAAAATGCTTCCAATTTCTTGGCTGTTTCGGTTATTTCAAAGCCTTTTTCGGCGGCTTCTTTAGCGTGAGAAATACGTTCTACTCCGGCTTGTGCTAAAGTTACATTTGCCCATTCTTCAGCAGATTGTGTCAAACTTACGCGGTGGCAAAGCTCAGGTACAATTTCTATTTCCCGTGGTAAATTAGCTGAAAACACACACGGTAACCCTGCAATTTGTGCCTCCGTTAACACCATACCCAATCCCTCATATAAGGACGGAAATAGAAACACATCCATTGCTTGATAATAATCTTGCGGATTAGGCACAACACCCATAAACATAACCACTTCCGCGAGTCCCAGTTCAGCCACTTGTTGTTCAATTTTAGCTTTGAGTCTTCCTGTTCCGAATAACAATAAGCGCGCTTGCGGATTATGCTTGTAAATCTCTTTAAAAATCTGAACTAAAAATACATGATTTTTTTGTTTGTCAAATCGTCCCACATGGCCCACAACAAATTTATCCGTAAGATTTAATTTTTGACGCATTGTTTGGCGTTTTTCTGCATCAAAAACAAATACTTTTGTGTCGCGTGCGTTGGGAATAAAATGAAAAGTAGGTTTTTTAACAGTATTTTTTCCATACAGATATTCCCCTGCTTGAACAGAACACGCAAAATGATAATCCACCATCCAACGGAGCGGTAGTAACATTAATTTTTCAGCATATTTTTTAAAGAATCGTAATTGAGGGTAGGCAATATGGCTATGCGCAATCGTCGTACGGCCGTGCAACTTAGCAATCCATAAATAAAGCGACATATATGCTTTCATGTGCCCATGAACAATTTTATATTCCGGATGTTCCTTAAAAAACCGATTCCACCACCGCGCATATGCTAGTAGACCTATTTCTTTGCATTGAGGGGCTTGATATACTTTGCTACCTAATTTTTGAACGGTTGGCACAAAGGAAGGATTTTCATCTTGGTGAATGACAAAATCTATTTGTACATTATCCCGTTTGATATGTTGGTAAATAGCCATCACTACGCTTTGGATGCCGCCGCGGCCTTCCAACAAATCGCTCATTACATATAGCACGTGAATTGGTTTTGTCATTATTTATCCTCAGGCAACTCTACTAAATCGCCGATTTTTTTGTCCCATTGCGCCGGATTAAATCCTTCCATGCCCGAAGCGGGATACAACGTAATTTCTCCAAAATAAATTTGTTCCCCAATAACATAAAAATCAATACGCGCAAAAGGCATTTGCCGGGCCAATTGTTCTGCCAATTGGCACATGGCCGGCAATTGAGAGGGTTTTTCCGCCGGGTTATCTACTGAATGATACGCCCGCGCAAATGGAAGTTTTTGCCAATTTGTATCGTAAAAAGTAACCTTCAATCCACCCTTTTCAAAACGGTTGCTTCCAAACAAAATAAATTTGGCTTTCCCATTGAAACAGAAAAATTTGTAATCATTTAAATGGTGTGCATTATCTTCCATATACTTTTCAGCGATAATACACGGCTTTACATTTTTATAAGGCCACTCGCGCCCATACCAGTACCCGTTGTTTTTTAAAGCGCGTGCCAGTTTAGCCACCGCCTCTTGTTTATCCAGTTTTGATTTATCATGGCAAATTACCAGTCCGCCCGAATCGTGATTGACTTTAAGCACAAATTGATTGGGCAGTTTATCAAAATCAATATCTTCTGCTTTTTGCCACACGGCCAACGTCGGAATAATATATTGTTCGCCGATTTTATCCGCTACCCATTTTTTCACGGCATACTTATCCACCAGCGTGGTATAGAGCGGATTGCGGTCGTGCAATTTAAGCCACTGTAATTTTTCATTAAAAGTTTGCGGATTTTTCAAATTCGCAAAACGGTGAAAATGATGAAAGTATTGCAATTGGATATACCACTCATCCGGCAAAACACGTAAAAATTTCTTAAACCAACTTTTCATTTTTGCTCCTTACAGCTATTCAACAGAGTCACTAGATTTTTAGGTACGAAATTAAAATCATTTTTCACTTTATCTGTCCCATATTTGGGGCTAGCTAATTTCATTACACTTTTGCACGTCGGATAGTCGTGCACCGTAAAACAAATTTTATGTTTATAAGGCAACTTGTCAAAACGCTCAATCAACTCCGGCGCGCAACAATCCATTTCCGCAAATTTCACAAGCAGATTCTGCGGGTTGATACGCTGTTTGCGCCGGTTCCAATCCGCCGTCGCCTGCTCGGGCGTTTTGGCATGCAAAAAGTGAATTTCAATATCTTCCCCCAATACCCCAATAGGATAAACGCGCCCGGAAGTATTGATTTTGGCGTAATAAGGCGATTCTTTCACGGTGATAAAACGCAACTCTTTTTGCATATTATTTTCAAAATCTTCCAGCAGTTTAATGAAACACGGCGCGGGTAAAAACAACCCCACAAACGGCGAACGGTACGGTAAATTAAAACGCTGGTATACAAAGCCGCCCCAGCAATTATTGGAGATGATAGTGAAATCCCGGTTGGTCAGCTCCCGGCGACGTATCGGAGCTAAACAATACGTTATAAAGCGAAGAAATTTTGATTTTAATTTACTTAAGAACGCTTTCATTTATTTCCTCTGATAATTTCCTCGTAAATTTGGTGGCTTTGTTTAGCAATTTCTGCCCAGTCATATTGCTCGGCCAAACGGCGGGCGTTGGCGCTTTTTTCTGCAAATTGCGCCCGCTCTGCCAGCATTTTCTCAAGCGCCGAGGCAATGCTTTGCACCGTAGTATCTGCGGTCCACCCGGCATTATATTTTTCAATTTCCTCGCGCATATTTGTGCCTGTAGTCACCAGACAAGGTAACCCGTACGCCAGTGCTTCAATCAGTCCCATAGGATGCCCTTCAAAACGCGAAGTCATCACAAACACGTCAGCATGACGTAATACGGACTCTTTTTCCTTGCCAAATGCCGCCGGTTTAAAAAATAACACATCTTCCAATTGATATTTCTTGACCAATGGCAATAAACTCGCCATAGAATCGGAATGATCCGGCCCATATAGCGTAAGCGTAAAACGCGCCGCACGTAATTTGTCTTGTATTTGGCGGCAAGCTTCCAGCAAAATATCCAATCCTTTTTGGTATTTTTCCAAACGACCGATATAGACCGCCCGTATCTTGTCAGATGAAAAATTTTTAGAGGGCAAGTCCGGCAAATTAATGCCGTTTGGTAACACAAACGAATTTTTATTCCACTTTGTTCCGGAGTCGGCCTGCTCTTGTTTAGTAAGATACTGAATAGCCGCTGCCCGACGCACTAATTGCTTGTGATAAATTAAATTCCCCAGCCATTTTTTGAGCGGTTTGCGGCGTTGGGCTTGTCGGGTTAATTGGCTACGCGGGATAATGATATAGGGAATGTTTGCTCTTTGCACATCTGCAATCATACGGCTAAAATGATGCGGATATACTTCTTCTACTACCACAATATCAGGATGATTAAAGGGGGCGGGCAAATTAGCCAACCGAGCAGATGAAATTTCTTTAGAAGTTAAAAACGGTAACTTACGTTCCGTCCAAGTAGCTGGAACCTTACAACGTAAATTAAACCAAAAAATATTATCCTGCTCTTTTTGAGCCGCTATTTGCGCCGGGACACTATTATTAGGTCCAGTCCACAGATTGCCCGACAGATTAGAGAGGAACAATATATTCATTTTCGCTTTCCCCACTCAAAAATCTTTTTGCCTAATTTGGTATTTTTCATAAACCTAAGTCTGCCGGCTATGAAATATTTAATATGCAACCAAATCAAGGCACACGCATTATACCAACGATTGTTTGTTAAGATAGGATTAAAATTCTCTGCGCTAGCTTTCACTTGTTCCCTATAAACTTTTGTATCACAATTTATACCAGTAATATCGGGCAAAAGCGCCAAATTAATTTTCTGAAATACAGATTGATTCGTCTCTCGGTTATAAACAATCGATATGATTTCTTCGCAATTCTTTGTATCTGTGTCAAATACTATACCACATCCAAAATCACAGGCATTCGTAACAGGATATTTTTTAAACTTCAAATTATAATTAATACGCCGAGAACCGAAATAGAAATTACCCAATGAATAAAAAATAGATTTTCCTTGATACGTTTCTCTGGCTTGTATTACGTGCGGGTGGTGTCCGATAATCAACTCTGCCCCAGCTTTAACTGAATTACGCGCCAACCGTATATCTAACGGCATAGGCAACAGATTGTATTCAAAGCCCCAATGATAAATGTTAATGATAAAACTATTTGGATATTGTTTTTTTAACGCTGCGGTTTGGTGTAAAACTAAATTATGATTTAAAGGGCCCACGCCTGCACTCGCGGAAGTCGCATACACAGCTTCTTCTATATTCCAAGCAAAATTTTGTAGTAAAACATTCGTATTAGGCAATGGAAGCGGTCTTATAGCCTCCTTCAAATTGGCGCCCGCCCCAACATATAAAATACCAGCCTTATCCAATTGCTTACATAAATATTCTAAAGATTCAGCTCCCAAGTCCATGGCATGATTATTTGCCAAACACACCGCCAAAACATTCAATTCTTTAAGCGCTTTTATCAAGAGTGGACTGCTTTGCAAATGAGGCCCCCGTTTGCTGATTGGAGTGCCCTTGTCGCCAAAAGTAGTCTCTAAATTCAAAATAACGCGGTAATTATTTTGCTTGATAACCCGGCACAAGGCCTGAAAATCTTCAGGAAGGATATCATAATCAAAAAAGAAATCACCCAGAAAAAGTATTTTCATATCAGATTTTCAATTTTTCTCCCATTTGGGTTATAAATTCATCCGTAAAATACGGAAATACCCCGCACGCAGGGGAAAAGGTCAGTTCCCCAAAGTAAATATTGCCGTTTACCTCGTACAAATCTACCCGCACAAACGGAAAATCAACAGAAAGTTGGCTCGCAATTTTCAACATTTTATTTAGATTTTGCGGCACCGGAATTTCCCCTCTGCCTCTTATTTCCAAGCCACTCCCCTGCACAAAACGATTGAGTGATTTCCACTGTGTATCAAATAAATCCAATGTGACTTGCATTCGCCCCGCACCTGATTTACGGTCACTGCATACTAAAATAAATTGCGGTACACCGTTCAAACAATGGATTTTATAGTCCATTAATCCAGCAGGAACATTTAATAACTGTTCTGCATAAATACGAGGTGGAATGTTTTTGTAATGTGGTTCCAGCGAGTAGGTTCCGTAGGTCGTATTAAGCCATGTTTGTAAAGTTTGTTTGCAATGCGTGATATCTAATTTTTGTTTATCCGGCACGATATAATTCATCTTACAAGCATGCGTAGCCTTGAGAATAAATTGCTCCGGCAATGCCTCAAAATCAATATCACTCACCCGACTCCATGGGCCGCCCACCACCGGAATTAAAATTTCGGCTAATCCTTTCGCGGCCACATATTCCCGCACCGCCCATTTATCTGCACAGTTAGACATCAATTCCGTGCAACAATGTAGCACCAAAAACGAAACTTTATCGGCCAAGGTTTGCGGATTTTTGAGATCTAATTTGCGCTTAAACCGCAGTTGTGAGTCAAAATTTTTGGCAACATCAATCCCAAACAATTTAACCAGCGCCCACAACCAACACGCATAAACTTTTTTAAGTATATTCATATTTATCTTAATACCTTCTTGTAAAAATACCCTCGCACCGAATCGGGTATTAATACCTGTGCACAAAAACGCACTGCCAAATTAAATAAATGCCGCGGATACGAAATCAACCCCAGTTCCAATAGTTTAGAAGAAATACTCCAACTCCGTTTAAAGTATTTCCAGCCGCCGCGGCGTTTGTACAGGGCATCATTGACGCGCGCATTCACCAAGATATCGGGCAAATTGGCCATTTCAAATCCCTTGGCCGCCATGTGTGCCCATAGGAAATAATCCTGCATAAAATAATAATTGCCGTAACTGCCCGCTTCCAATACTTTGGATTTTTTATACATCACCGCCATGTGATTAAATGGGGATCGGCTCTTGAGAAAGTGTTTGATTTTCTTATCGGTCTGCGGTACTGCGCGAATGGCGACCGGTTGCAAACTGTCGCCGTCAATTTCCTGGATTTGCCCGCCTAAAACCGCCGTATCGGGATGTGCGGCAAAATACGCCAATTGTTTTTCAAAGCGGTCCGGCAATGAAATATCGTCCGCGTCCATACGCGCGACCAGTTCGTGCGTGCATTGCTGCAAGCCATATGCCAAGGCAGGTCCTAACCCACCGTTTTTAGCTAATGGAAAAAGTTTTATTTGCGGATATTTAGCAGAAAATTCGTCCAAAACGGCCTGTAAGTCAGCCGGCACCGGGCCGTCTATCACCGTGATAATTTCATCCGGTGAGACGCGGTTAAATAAGACGCTCTCCCATGCCTGTGCCACCCATGCGGGTCGGTCCTTGGCATAGACAGACATCAAAACAGAAAACTTCCATTCCATAAACAGATAAACTGCAATTTACACTCTTATTGGGGGTAGTTGTAATTTCCTAAAACTTCTTATATATTTTACCAAATAGCGCATTGCCAATGCCACGGCCGGAAAGATGAAAAACCCCTCCTATACGGAACAAAATTTGGGCTTGGACGCTAATTATGCTATAATAGATAATGGAAGAGCGGTTTTTTAGAAGTTGCTTGTAAATTTTTTGTAAATTTTTATTTTTACCCTTACAAAAAATCAACCAAAAACAGCAAACTGCCGTTCCA
Organism: Elusimicrobiaceae bacterium; assembly: GCA_017647245.1. Classification (GTDB taxonomy): domain Bacteria; phylum Elusimicrobiota; class Elusimicrobia; order Elusimicrobiales; family Elusimicrobiaceae; genus Avelusimicrobium. The sequence goes on along the minus strand of JAGCKY010000046.1, from coordinate 2,058 downwards.
TTTCTTAGACGAGAAATTGGAAAAAATTAATTAGATTTAAGCCCAGTTGGCGCAGGGGTAGCGCGTTCCCTTGACATTGCCTACTTCGCCTACGGAAGAAATTAAAAAATTTATATTTTTATCGACGAAAAAACCAGCCAAGTTGCTGGTTTTATTTTTTAAGTAAAATAGACCTATTTTTGCTATTTTTTGAGCCTTTTTGAGCCTGCATGTAAATTTTTTGTAAATATTTTTCTAGGCTGGGTTTTACGTTGTGTTTTACTACTTTGCCTGTTTTAACCCTATTTATTTCCTTTATTTACGCTATTATTTTTTATATTTTCGCCCTCTTTCCATTTAGTTAATTATGTTAGTAAGCGGCTTGCAAACTTCTGAGAAATAGCTATATATTTGCTACAATGAAGCAAAGAAACAAACTATGAACTAGGGGAATAAAAACAGTATGAATATATTATTTATAGATGAATCTAATACTCCTCTACCTAAGGAAAAAATCCAAGCTGACAAGAAATTCTTTGTTTTAAGCGGATTAATTATACCAACAGAACATTGGAAAGAATTAAATACAACTTTTAATTCTATACTAACCCGCTACAAAATCCAAGGAGAAATCAAATGGCGTTTCTTTTCTCCTCATAAAACAGGAGTGCACACCTCTATATCTCATTTATCTGACGAAGAAAAAAGCAATTTAAGGTTCAATTTATTGGAAATGATTGGCAGCAAATCCTACTTAAAAAGCATATCAGTGATATGTGATCTTGAACAAGCGTACAATATGCCAACGATTCATAATCCAACTGATATTTATGAAACCTGTTACAAAAGTTTGTTGGAACGTTTTCAATATTGTCTACAGGATAAAGAAAAATATACTAATAGACAAGAACTCGGCATGATAATATGCGATAGCAGAAATGCCCGCGATAACAACCATCTTCGGGAAACTCATCATCGTATACTAAACAAAGAAATACAACATGCTTCTGATTTTAACAACATAATCGGTACTGTGTTTTTTGCCCCATCTGATAAAAGTATGGGTATTCAGCTGGTAGATTTAGTCGCAGGTTCCGTTTGCAGAAAAAGGGTTAAAAATGATGATACATTTTATAGATATATCAGAAATATCATAAGGCGAAACCCTGAAGGAAAAGCGGAAGGATGGGGTATTGTATTTATTCCACACAAATAAAAGACACCGTGTTAGGCATAGCCTAAACCAGAGCAAATAGACTCTGTCACGGTGCAATAATAGTATATAACAAAAACCCTATCCCGTCAAGTGGCATTTTGGGCTACAATAATACACAAACTGCTAGTTTATCAAATTGAATGAGAATAAAAACCAGGCCAATTTGTAATTATTGCTTACAAGTTCATAAAGCATATTTTGGCAATATACGACAAATTTAATAAAACCCAAAAAATTATTTCTGATTTTGACAAATCCGTAAAGCAACTCACGGCCGAAACTAGACGCAAAAACAAATAATTTTACCAATACAAAATGTTGAAATCTACATAAGTTTTGTTTGCATTTATCGTAGATTTTCACATTTTTCCTCTCTAAACTACGCATATTTTGCGTAGTTTATGCGTAGATTTTGCTTGACTTTTTATAATACATAATATATTATGTATTATATGACTAATAATAATTTAACAAATAATATATTAATTTCTAATTTAATAGCGGATTTCAATCCAAAAGACCTCGCAAAAGGTATTGCCAGCCGCGTGCGCGCTAGACGCTTGGAACTTAATTTGACTCAAGCGGCTTTAGCCAAAAAGTCAGGTGTCAGCTTGGGCTCCTTACAGCGTTTTGAAAATCAAGCGGAAATTTCGCTTAAATCCCTTTTGAAACTCGCGGTCGCGCTCAATGCTACTGCCGAATTTAAAACTTTATTTAGCACGGTCAATTATCAGCACATTGAGGATGTGATTGCCTCGCAACGATCCATTACACGCAAGAGAGGGCGCAAACATGATTAATCCCGTCAAATCTTTACAAGTATTTTATAATGACCAGCTGGTCGGCACATTAGCCTTGCGCCG
>JAGCKY010000045.1 GCA_017647245.1 Elusimicrobiaceae bacterium | reverse complement strand
TGCAGAATCTTGGTGCCAAAGACTAATGAATAGCACAACCGTTTCCAGTGAAAAAGAAAATTATTATCGTTGCTACAAAAACTACTAATCACTCATACCTTAACGCATCAATGGGGGTAAGTTTGGAAGCTTTGTACGCCGGATAAAAACCGAAGAAAATACCCGTCGCGGCGGAGAAGCCAAACGAAATAAAAATAGAAATCACACTTAACTGCGCCGGGATAGTGGTGCTGTGGGCCGCTACAAAAAGCGTCACGCCCACGCCTATTAGCACACCGATGAGCCCGCCGATACAGGACAAAGTCACCGCTTCGGCCAAAAATTGCAAGCGAATGTCCGCGCTGGTGGCACCGATAGCCATGCGGATACCAATTTCGCGCGTGCGCTCGGTTACAGACACGAGCATAATGTTCATTACACCGATACCGCCCACGAGCAAAGATACCGCACCAATTACACCCAACAAAATGCTCATTGTTTTGCTGGCCTCTTTGGCCTGCTCCACAAAAGACGCAAAATCATCCAACTGAAAATCATCTTTACCCAGCGGGTGAATTTTGTGTGTGTTGCGCACGGTGTTTGCAATGGCCTCTTTGGTATCTTCAATCGTGTTAAAATCTTTTACGCGGATAATCACGCGGTCCAGCGCACGCCGGTCCGAACTGCCCCAGCCCGTGTTCATTTTGACCTTGCCGGTCGTATACGGAATGAGCGTTCCTTCGTCCATATCAAAGCCCATACCACCCTGTCCGTTTTTCTTCATCACACCGATCACCGTAAACGGAATATCGTTAAAAACAACCGTCTTACCCAGCGGGTCCACGTCATTAAAAATGGTTTGCGCCACCGTCGCACCCAATACAGCCACTTGCGCGTAATTATCCACTTCGCGCTCATTAAATTCACGGCCCGAATCAATTTCCCAATCATAGGTTTTGAAAATATCCGTATCGGTAGCCAGCACATCAATAGACGTAGAAGTGATACCGTATTTTACGTTAAACCCCGAGCTGATATACGGCGCGGCAGACACCACGCCTTCCACTTGGCGAATGGCGCGCACATCGTCCATGGTAACGTCTTTGGGCGATGAAATACTTTCGTCCAAATTCCACGGTTTGCGCAAATATAAAATGTTCGTGCCAAAACGCGAAAAACGCTCGTTCATACTTTGCTGTGTGCCGGACCCGACGGCCAACATGGTAATGACTGCCGCCACCCCGATAACAATACCCAAACTGGTCAGCGCGGCGCGCATTTTGTTTGCCATAATGGCTTTGAGCGAAATACGCAAAACGGAAAGAAAGGTATCAATCATTTTTTCACCTCGTCGCTGACTTTTTTACCGTCGCGAAATGTAATCAGCCGCCCGGCAAATTCGGCAATATCCGGCTCGTGCGTGATTAAGATAATGGTCTTTCCCATTTCTTTATTAAGCCGCGTGAATAAATCCATTACCTCAATACTCATTTTGGTATCCAAATTTCCCGTTGGCTCGTCGGCAAAAATAATCGGTGCATCACACACCAAACTGCGCGCAATGGCCACGCGCTGTTGTTGTCCACCAGAAAGTTGGTTCGGCATATGATAGGCACGCTGGGCAAGTCCGACAGCCTCTAACGCTTCCATGGCTTTCTTTTTACGTTGTGAGGCAGGCGTGTGATTGTAAATCATCGGCAGTTCCACATTTTCAAGTGCCGTCGTACGGCTAATCAAATTAAACCCCTGAAACACAAAGCCGATTTTGCGGTTGCGCACGCCGGCTAGTTTAGACAAATCGGTTGCGGTAACATCAATACCGTCTAACATATATTTTCCGCTTGTCGGTTTATCCAAGCAACCCAAGATATTCATAAAGGTAGATTTGCCGCTACCCGACGGCCCCATAACCGCCACAAATTCACCGCGCTCAATAGACACGCTGACCCCTTGCAGGGCGTGTACCGACACATCGCCCAGCGCATAGGTTTTATATAAATCAGTCGTTTCTATTAAGCTCATTTCAGACTCCTATAGCTTAACGACGCCGACCGCCACCGCCGCCCGGACGGCCCATGCCCATCGCCGCAGGCGTGATGCCTTCCTTGCTTTCCGACACGACCACCATTTGGCCTGCTTTTACATCGCCGGATTTGATTTCGGTCACTTTATCGGAAATAATGCCGATCGTTACGTCCACTCGTTTGGGCTCTTGTGCACCGCGCTCCATCACCCACACACCTGTTGTAGTGTACTTTTCTTTATTGTTAGAGGGGGAGAAACGCAACGCCTCATTTTTTACGAGCAGTACATCTTTTTTCGCGTTCACATTAATGCTAATCGTTGCGGTCATGCCGGGCATAAATTTGCCATCGGTATTATCCACATCAATCACCACGGTGTAGGTGGTATTACTGGAAGAAGAATTGTTGGACGATGAAGAATAATTGGTACGCACTTGGCGTATGGTTCCTTTGAATTTTTCGTCCGGGTAGCCGTCCAACGTAAATTCCGCTTCCTGGCCTTCTTTGATTTTGACCACGTCGGCCTCGGACACTTTGGCCTCAATTTGCATTTTGGTCAAATCTTGCGCAACTACAAATAACTCCGGCGTGGAAAATCCGGCCGTAATAGTTTG
>JAGCKY010000044.1 GCA_017647245.1 Elusimicrobiaceae bacterium | reverse complement strand
GCTATACACAATTTACAGCTGATTATCCAAGAGAAACAGAGCCAAAAAAACGATAATCAGAAAAATCAGGATAATCAGAACAAAGATTCTGACAATCAACAACCCCAAAACCAAGACGGTAAAGGACAAAGTCCGCAACAACCGCAGCAAAGCCAACAACAAAGCGGCCAACTCAATAAGCAAGATGCGGACCGCGTAATGTCTATGGCTAAAGAAAGTGAGTATAAACCCGGAGCGCCTTCCAATAACGCCCAAGACACGACGGTAGAAAAAGATTGGTAATATGCACAAATATACAAGAATTTTAGTAGCGTGTTTGTTTTTGATGCTGGCCGCAATAGTTGCCGCGGCGCCGGTTTCCGTACGCGCTTCGCTTAATAAAACAGCCCTCACATTAGATGATGAGCTTACTTTAACCGTTACAGTAGACGGCGCGGCAGGCAATGTAATGCCGCAGTTGCCCAGTTTACCCGCATTTAACGTCTATTCTCGCGCCACCTCTACACAAATTTTCAACGGTCATTCCGTTACCACTTTTCAGTATATTATGGTGCCGCGCTTTGTGGGACAAGTGACGATTGGCCCGATTGCTGTAACTTACGGAGGCCAAACCTATCAGACAGAGCCCATGCAGGTCACTATTTACCGCTCCGCCGCACAACCTGCCGCAACGCCTGCTACACAGAGCGCAACTACCCCCGCTACCGCACAACCTGCCGTCAGTAAACCCGTAGCGCAAGCGCCTGCGTCCCTGCCTGCGTTGGAACGCGCTTTGTACAATCAGGCGGTCAAAAAAACAGGGCAAACTTATTTTATGGTCGCTGCGGTAAGCAACAAAACCCCCTACGCTAATCAAACATTTACATTAGCAGTACGGTTTTATTTCAGTACTCCTTTTTCCGGCTCTGCTCCTTACACCGCGCCTACTATCAGCAATTTGTTTTTGGAAGAAATTGGCCGCACGGACGGCAGACAAACCATTGGCAATACCTCTTATGACTATATTGAAGTTCGCTACGGCGCAGTCGGTGTTACCGAGGGTAAAGCTACCATAGGGCCGGCTAAAATTTCGTATGTTCCGCTGTCTTCGCGCGGCTTTTCTATTTTCAGTATGTTTTCCGCCTCTATGGAAGACCCAAAAACCGTACAGTCTAATTCCATTTCTTTAGACATACGCCCGGTACCCCAACAAGATCAACCCAGCACGTTCTACGGTGCGGTCGGTTCCGGCTATACCTTGACGGCTAGTTTGGACCGCCACGAAGTAGAGGCGGGAGATGCGGTTAATTTAACTGTTAAAGTAAATGGCCCGGGCAACTTAAAAGCTACCCACGATTTAAAGTTACCCAAACTGCCGAATTTCAAAACCTATGATGTGGTATCTTCCGCCGGAGCTGTTGTAGAAAAAGGCGCACTGCAAAGTTACAAAATTTTCAAAACAGTACTGGTGCCGGTTTCCTCGGGTGAATATACTATTCCCCCCTTGTCTTGGTCGTATTACGACCCGAGCTTATCGCAATACCGCACCTTAAAAACCGAGCCGCTTACCTTACAAGTCACCCCGGCTTCTAAAGCAGACAGCGGATTTGATTTCCGTTCCCATTCCGATTTAAACGGCGGGGTGCAAACATTAGGGCAAGATATCCGCTATCTTAAAAATGATTTAGCCCCCCAATCTACGGATTGGCTGTCACGCTTGTCTGCGTGGGACTCAGCTAGTGCCGTAGCATTAGTATTGTTGATTTTATCGGCGGTAATTGCATGGGTCAAACGCAAAACCCCCGCCAGCCATATCGCTTTATCTAAAGCACGCACCCAACTTAAAAAGGCCCGCACGGAACAAGATATTGCCGATGCACTATCGCTTTACCTACAAATTAAATATAACATTCACACGTCCAGTTTACCCCTGCGCCAAGTGCAAGACGAACTCAAAGCACGCAAATGTCCGCAGATTTTAGTAGACCACTTTACCGATTTATGGCAACAATTGGAAGCTGCACGTTTTGCCCCTGTGGCCGTGCGCGAGCAAGGATTTGCCAATTTGACCCAGCAGGCCACAGAAATTTTGCACCAGCTGGATAAAGGAGTACGCAAATGAAAAAATACTTTTTATCTTTGCTATTACCCATTTTGTGCGTGCCTCTGCTGGCCGCCAGCTTACAGCAAGCCGAGCAATCGTATCGTGAGGGCCGCTTTGCCGCCGCTTTGGGAGCCTATGAAGATTTGCTGGGTGACTACCCAAACGACCCTTATCTTTACTACAATATAGGAAACTGTTATTTTAAAATGGGTTCCAAAGGGCTTGCCGTAGCCAATTATTACCGGGCCTTCCGTTTAGCTCCGCGCGACGCAGACATCCGCCATAATTTAGCTTTGGCATTAGCCGACGGCGGCGAACGGCTCGTACCGCAAGGGGTACCGGAAATTTTGCACAGCGCATTTTTTTGGCTGACGGCGGCAGAACTAAAAGGAACGCTGTATATAGTTTGGTGGTTGTTTTGTTTGGTGACCATTTTTTGGCTCTTTAAACACAAATACGGCAAAGTAGTGCTCGTCGTAGCCGGATTATTGATAGTAATAGCGGCCTGGTACGGACTGCGTTATCAGGTAGATAATATGCCCTTGGCCGTAGTTGCCTCGCCGGTGGCGGAACTGCGTAGCGGACCGGGCGCAAATTTCCCGGCCAGCGCCAACATTTCGCAAGGGCATTTGCTACTTTTACAAGACAGCCGGGATAATTGGCAGGAAGTAGTCGTAAAGTCGCAGGGCATTGAAGGTTGGATCAATGCCGCAGATTTAGAAAAAATTTAAAAAAACGGAGCGCATATGTTTGTACAAAAACAAGCCGATGAATTAATTCAAGCAGTTACCTATGTAAAAGAGAATTTATCTTCTCAAATACAGCAACTGGCCCAGCGCATTATAGAGGCCTTTAAAAATGGTAATCAAGTCATTTTAATGGGCAATGGCGGTAGTGCAGGTGACGCGCAACATATTGCCGCTGAATTTGTAGGCCGCTTTAAGAAAGAACGCCGCTCTTTTCCCGCTTTGGCCTTAAATACCAACACTTCCACGGTTACTGCCGTTGGAAATGACTATGGATATGATGTTGTTTTTTCCCGCCAAATTGACGGTTTTGCCCGTAAAGGCGATGTCGTTATCGGCATTTCCACTTCCGGTAACAGTAAAAACGTACAACTGGCCTTGGAGCTTGCCAAACAGCGCGGCTGTTATACCGCCGCATTTTTGGGTAAAGACGGCGGCACCATTAAAGACGTGGCCGAATTGCCTATCGTAGTAAAATGCAATAATACCCCCCATGTGCAAGAATGTCATATTTTTATCGGGCACGTGGTGTGCGATTTGGTGGATCAGGCCTTTTAGGAGAAAATATGAAAGTAGCCGTTGCATGCGATCACGCCGGATTTGGACTTAAAGAAACCGTTGTTAAAACAATCAAAGAATTAGGTCACAAAGTAGTAGATTGCGGCACTTGCGGTTGCGAGCGGGTGGATTTCCCGGATTTTGCCGCTAAAGCCGCTCAATTACTGGTCAAGAAAAAAGCGGACCGCGCTGTACTGATTTGCGGAAGCGGCATTGGTATGTGCATTGCCGCCAATAAAGTACACGGCGTGTATGCTTGTGTGTGCCACGACGCTTATTCGGCCCGCCAAGGCGTGGAACACGATAACATGAACGCACTTTGTTTAGGCGCACTGGTTATCGGTAAAGAACTAGCCGCTGTACTGATTAAAGAATTTTTAGCCGCGCGGTATTTTAATCGCGGCAATTACAAAAAACGTGTGGATAAAATCCAAGCGTTGGAAGTAAAATTTTAAATTCAAAAAGGAAGTTAAAGCATGAAAATGAACATCAACCCCATGGCGGAAGGTATTATCCGCGAAGGACTTATCAAACTGGAAGGACTGAACTTTGACAAAAAATTCTGGGCCAAAGACCCGACTCTTTGGAAAAAAGATCCGGAGCACATGGATTTTATTCCTAAATTTTTGGGCTGGCAAAAAGTCTATGATTGGACATTGGAAAATTTAGACGAAGTACTTACCTTTGCCGCGCAAGCCAAAAAAGATTACAAGTATTGCGTGGTCATGGGCATGGGCGGTAGCAGTTTAGCGCCCGAAGTGTTCCGCACGATTTTCGGCAAACAATCGGGCTATCCGCAGTTATTTGTGTTGGATACCACCAACCCCGATTGGGTAAACGCCGTGCGCGACCAATTAAACCCCGCGGAGACCTTGTTTATTTTCGCCAGTAAATCCGGCGGTACAGTAGAGCCGTCTTCCCAATTTGCTTATTTCTACGAAGAAGTCAAAAAAGCAGGCGTCAAAGATCCCGGACAAAATTTCATTGCCATTACCGATAAAGGCACGGGCTTACAAACCTTGGCGAAAAAGTATAAATTCCGCCATGTTTTCACCAATCCTTCCGATATCGGCGGACGTTTTTCTGCTTTGTCCTTCTTTGGTATTGTACCTGCTGCCATTATGGGTGTAGACGTAAAGAAAATTTTGGAAAACGCCAAAGAAGCCGCGCAAACGTTCGGCCCCGAAACAGCCGATAAAAATAATGCTGCGGTGTGCTTAGGTGCTTATATGGGGGCCTGTTACGTCAATCACAGTAAAGATAAGCTCACTATTTTAGCTCCCAAAGAAGTAGCCACCTTTGGTTTATGGGCCGAACAATTAGTTGCCGAATCTACCGGCAAAGAAGGCAAAGGAATCGTACCTGTAGTAGGCGAACAATTGCACCGCAATTTTGACTACCGTGATGACCGTTTCTTTGTATACCTTTCCACCGATACCGACGATAATAAGCGCGTGGAAGAAATCGCGGCGGACTTAGCTGAGCGCGGTTTCCCGGTTATGACTTTGGATATGTCCGACAAATACCAATTGGGCGCTATGTATCTGCTGTGGGAAATTGCTACCGCCGCGGCGGGTGCTATTCTGGCGATTGATCCGTTTGATCAACCTAATGTGCAGGAAGCCAAAACATTGACGAAAAATGTGCTCGCTAAACTGGAAAAAGGTGATATCCCCGCCGAAGTAACCGCCGAATTACTCGTTTCCAAAGACCTCAAAGGCGAAGTGGAACTCCATACGCTTGCGCAAGATTTTTATTCCTTATTAGAAAGCAATGATTACATTGCTATCTTGCCGTACTTGTGGCCGTCTGCCGATACAGACCATGCGCTCAATGAACTGCGTGATAAAATGTTATGCCGCACCAAACGCGCCGTCTTATTTGGCTATGGACCGCGCTATTTACATTCCAGTGGACAACTGCACAAAGGCGATGGCAACAACGGTGTATTTTTGATTTTATCGGCGGATCCGGAAAATGATATCCAAATCCCCGGTCAAAATTATACCTTCGGCCAATTGTGCAATGCGCAGGCCTTAGGTGATTTCCAAGCATTGGAAAACAAAGGCCGCCGCGTGATTAAGTTGCACTTAAAACAGCCCGTGGCCGCGGCCATTAAAAAATTAAGCAGTTTATTTTAAGTGATTGTAACACCCGGGCGGCGCGTATACGCCGCCTTTTTTCTTGGGTATGAAAAAATTATTTGTCCAAACTTACGGTTGTCAAATGAACTTGGCCGATTCAGAAGAAATGGCCGGGCATTTGGCGATGCGCGGCTATATACTCACCGATAAATTAGATGAGGCGGATTTGGCCTTGGTCAACACATGTACCGTGCGCGACCATGCCGAACACCGCGCGCTTTCTTTTCTGGGCCGCTTGCGCCAATGGAAACGTGAAAAATCCGGCCGCCGCATTATTTTTGCCGGTTGTGCGGCCCAACGTTTGGGACAAAAACTTAAAAAAACATTTCCTTATTTAGATGTGGTATCGGGCGCACGCGAAATAGACCAATTTGCGCAATTGTTGGATAAAAATGGTTTCACTCATAGCGACGCCGCCCCAAATACCGCCGCAAAAGACATTACGGGCTATGTCACTATTATGCGCGGCTGTGATTTTGCGTGCACATACTGCATTGTCCCGACGGTACGCGGACCGGTGCATTGTCTACCGTCAACTGAAATTTTACGCAATGCCGTCCAAAAAGCCGCGCAAGGTTACCCCGAAATTATGCTACTGGGCCAAACGGTCAATGCATGGCGCGAAAACGGCAAAACTTTTGCCGATTTACTCAACGAAGTGTCTGCTTTGCCCGGCGTAGCGCGCGTGCGTTTTGTCAGCCCGCATCCGGCTTTTATCACGCCTCCATTTTTAGCTGCGGTAAAGGATAATCCCAAAATTGCGCGGCACATTCACTTGCCTGCGCAAAGCGGCTCTACCAAAGTATTACAAGAAATGAAACGCGGTTACACACGCGAAATGTTTTTGGAAAAAACCGCCGCGCTCAAAGAATTGGGCTTTGCCATCAGCACCGATTTAATTGTAGGATTTCCGACGGAAACGGAACAGGACTTTGAGCAAACCCTTTCGCTGGTGGAGCAAGCCGGATTTGCCACCGCCTATTGCTTTAAATACTCCCCCCGCCAAGGTACGCCGGCCGCGCAACTGAACTTACTGGATGAAAAAATACTGGAACAAAGGCTAGATATTTTGTTAAATAAAGTAAAGGGCCTGGCAGAGCGCGCCTATCAAGCGCAAGTCGGCCGCGAAGTAACTGTATTAATGGAAAGTGAAAATAAAGGCCGCACGTCAGAAAATTTTTGGATAGAAACAAAAAAAAGCTATACTGTAGGAAGCATAGTAAACAGCAAAGTGATTTCAGCAAAAGATACTTTATTAATTACGAGGGACTAAATATGAAAAAAAATTTTTCCGAAAAACGCAAACACCGCCGCTTGCCGGTAATCAGTAATTTAATTGAACCCGTCAATTTGTCTTACAAAACCCCGGAAGGCAAAGAAACTACACTCGTCGCTATTTTGGCTGATT
>JAGCKY010000043.1 GCA_017647245.1 Elusimicrobiaceae bacterium | reverse complement strand
CACGGGTTACACCGGGGAAGACGGCGTGGAAATTATGCTCCCGCCGCGCGCGATTATCCATTTGTGGGACGCGCTTAAAACCGCGGGCGTAAAACCGTGCGGACTCGGCGCGCGCGATGTACTTCGTCTGGAAGCCGGATATTTACTTAACGGCACCGATGCCAACGGTACCCAGACCCCGTATGAAGCAAATTGCGGCTGGGTGGTGAAATTAGATAAAGATTATTTCATCGGACAAGACGCACTCGCCGCGCAAAAGGCCGCCGGATTAGAGCAACGCTTAACGGGTTTTGTGCTGACCGGGCCGGGCGTGCCGCGCGAAGGGTGCAAAGTGTTCAAAGACGGCAAAGAAAAAGGTGTGCTCACGAGTGGCACTTTTTCGCCGCTTTTCAAAGGAATTGCCGTCGGCTATGCCGATACCGATTTACAAGAAGGCGACGCAGTAGAAATTGAAATACACGGCCGGAAAGTTCCGGCTAAAAAAGTCAAAACACCGTTTTATCAAAACCGGGTATAAGGAGAGATTATGCACAACGCAGAAAACAGTAAATATGCCAAAACCCATGAATGGGCTTATATGAACGAAGGAGTCGTAACCGTGGGTATCAGCGAATATGCCCAACAGGAAATCGGCGATATTGTGTTTGTAGATTTGCCTAAAATCGGTACGCAGGTAACCGCCGGACAAAACTGCTGTGTGATTGAATCCGTCAAATCCGCGAGCGAAATTTATGCACCGGTCAGCGGCGAAATTGTAGAAGTAAATGAAGCGGTGAGCGCCGACCCTGCCTTGGTCAACCGCGCCGCACACGGCGACGGGTGGCTCTTTAAAATCAAAGTTGCCAAGCCCGAAGAATACGATGCTTTGCTTGATTTAAACGCCTACAAAGAAACCTTAGACAAATAATTTATCCCCGCCCGCGGGCGGGGTTTTTTAGAGGAATTATGTTTACTCCCCATACAGATGAAGATAAAAAAATAATGCTTCAAAAAATCGGCGCGGCCAACGTGCGGGAATTATTACAACAAATCCCGCAAGACTTGCTGTATCCGAAATTAAATTTACCCGCCGCGCTGACCGAACAAGCTCTGACGCGCCATTTGCAAGAATTGTCTGCTAAAAACAAACCGCTTTCTAATTTTATCGGCGCGGGCTGTGAGGAACATTTTATTCCGGCGGCCGTTAATGCTTTAAGTAGCCGCGGCGAATTTTTAACCGCGTATACGCCATATCAAGCCGAGGCCAGCCAAGGCACTTTGCAAACGATTTATGAATTTCAAAGTTGCATTTGCGCACTGTTTGATATGGACGTGTGCAGTGCCTCTCACTACGACGGTGCAACCGCCATGGCGGAGGCCGCCGCGGCGTGTTTGCGCGTTAATAACCGTCACACGATTTTATATTCTGCCGGACTTCACCCGCATTACAAAGAAGTATTAAAAACGTATCTGAAATATGTGCCGGGGCTGAAACTCAAAGAAGTGCCGCTTAAAGACGGCATCGTGGATTTGCAAGAACTGCAAAAACAGCTCACGCCGGACGTGTCGGGCTTTGTGGTAGCTGGGCCGAATTTCCTCGGGCAATTAGAGCCGCTGGAAGATATTTCGGATCTCGTGCACAAAGCAGGTGCGCTTTTAGTAGCAGTAGCCAAACCGTTGGCTTTACCTTTACTGCACACGCCGGGTCAATACGGGGCCGATTTTGCCGTAGCCGAAGGACAACCTTTAGGAAACGCTATGAGTTTCGGTGGGCCGGGACTCGGCATTTTTACGTGTAAAAAGGAATTTGTACGCCAAGTGCCGGGGCGCATTGTAGGTATGGCCAAAGATAAAAACGGCAAGCGCAGTTTTGTGCTCACCTTGCAAGCGCGCGAGCAGCACATTCGCCGCGAACGCGCCGCCTCTAACATTTGTTCCAATCAGGCGTTGTGTGCACTCAATGCGGTTATCTATATGACTTTGCTCGGGCCCGAGGGTCTGCGTGAAGTGGCGGAACTGAATTTAGAAAAAGCACACCGCTTGGCGGAAATGTTACAAGCCGCCGGACATAAACTCAAATTTAACGGTTATTTCTTTAATGAATTTGTGGTGGAACTCAATGTCCCCGCCAAACAAGTCATTAAAAAATTAGCCAAAAAAGGCATCGCCGCGGGATACGATTTAGGACAAGTGAGCAAAGATTTAAAAAACTGTTTGCTCGTGTGCGTAACCGAAACCAAAACCGACGCGGATTTACAGGCGTATGTAGATGCCTTGAGGGGGTTTTAATATGCAAGAAATTTTGGCAACCAATAAACTAAGCATTGAAAAATCCCACGCGGGCCGTCGCGGTGTACGTTTTGAGAAACCGCAGTTTAGCCCGGATAAATATGTGCCGGCCAAATACCTGCGCAAAAGCGTGGACCGCTTGCCCGAAATGACCGAACAGGATACCGTGCGGCATTTTACCAATTTGTCGCGGCAGAATTATTGTTTGGACAGTCATTTTTATCCGTTGGGCTCTTGCACAATGAAATACAATCCCAAGGCCTATGACCGCCTGAGTGCACTGGACGGATTTGCAAACGCTCACCCGTTTGCACCGGAAGAAGCGGTGCAAGGCACGTTGGAAATTTTATACAACCTGCAAGAACTTTTAAAAGAAATTACGGGCTTGTCTGCCTTTACATTGCAACCCGCGGCGGGTGCGCACGGGGAACTTACCGGAATTTTGACGGCGCGCGCGTATTTTGACGCCAAAAAAGACAAAAAGCGTACCGAAGTAATCGTGCCCGATACTGCGCACGGAACCAATCCCGCCACGTCTAATATGGCCGGGTATAAAGTAATCAATATTCATTCCGGTCCTGATGGGCGCGTGGATTTGAACGCGTTGCAAAATGCTTTGTCCGAACGGACGGCTGTTGTTATGTTGACCGTACCTAATACCGTTGGACTTTTTGAAAAAGACATTCGCCAAATTGCAGATATGGTACATAAAGCGGGTGCGCTTTTGTATATGGACGGTGCGAATTTTAATGCGCTCATCGGCGTAGCTAAATCCGCGGATTTCGGCGTGGATATTATGCACCTTAATTTGCATAAAACATTTGCGGCTCCGCACGGTGGCGGAGGTCCGGGCTCCGGGCCTGTGGGTGCGGCGGCACACGTAGCGCCGTATTTACCCAAACCGCTGGTGGAAAAATTGCCCAACGGTACATTTACCGTGCGCGGCAAAATGCCAAAAAGTTTAGGTAAAATGAAATCTTTTTACGGCAATATCGCGGTGTGTTTGCGCGGGTATGCGTATTTGCGCCAATTTGACGGGAAAACGCTTAAAGAGATTGCCGAAAATGCGGTGCTCAATGCCAATTATATGCGTGTGCTACTCAAAGAGGCCTTCCCGGCATTTTTTGACACGGTGTGTATGCATGAGTGCGTGCTGACCATTCAAAAAGATAAAATGAACGGCGTGCATACTACCGACGTGGCCAAACGTTTGTTGGATTATGGCTTTTACGCGCCGACGATTTATTTCCCGCTCATTGTACCGGAAGCGATTATGATTGAGCCGACGGAAACGGAAAACCGCGACGCACTGGAAGCGTTTGCCAAAGCGTTGTGTGTGATTTTTGACGAGGCGCAAAAAGAGCCGCAATTAGTCAAAGACGCTCCACATAATCAACCGGTATGCCGCATTGATGAAGTGGGTGCGGCGCGCGAGCCGAACTTGCATTGGTAGTATGGCAGAAAATTTACTGACACCTGCCCTGACGGTCTTTGAACAAATGGCTTTAGACGAAGTACTGACTCATGCAAATGCACACGGGCCGGTACTTCGTTTTTATCATTGGACGGACGGCCCGGCAGTGACGTTTGGCTACAGCCAATTTTACAACTCCGTGCAAAGCCAACTAACGCCGGATAAAGGGCCTGCTTGCCGTAGACCCACCGGTGGCGGTATTGTTTTTCACGGGGCAGATTTGACGTTCAGTTTGATATTTGAAAGTGAATTGCGTCCGTCGGAAATTTACGCGCGTCTGCATGGAGCTATAGAAAACGCGTTGGCCCAAGTGCAATTGCAAAGCACTAGGCAAGGTGCGGTGAGTGCGGCGGTGTATGCGCCGGCAACAAACGGTATAGCGAGCGGCTGTTTTGCCAATCCGGTCAAAGATGATTTGCTGGTCAACGGAAAGAAAATTTTGGGCGGCGCGATACGCCGCTTCGGTACGCAAATTTTGTATCAGGGTTCTTTGCAATGTGAAAATGCCCGCACCCATCCGGTCTTTCGGCGGGCCGTAGTGCAGGCAGTACAACAGATGTTAGCGGTACAATTTGAAACAAAACCGGTGGCAGAAGAATTACTTAAACAAGCGCGCGAATTGGCTTTAAGTCAATATCAAACAACGGCTTGGACAGAAAAATTTTTATGAAAAAAGGACTTAAATTATTCATTGCACTTTTGTTACTTCCGACGGCATTTTTCGTGGTAGCGGAAACGGTCGGCGCGTTTTTATATGTACTCAAAGACTTTCAGGTGGCAGTCGGTTTGCTGGCGGGAGGTGCTTTGTATTGCGTCATTCATTTTGGCGGATATAAATTTGAGCGCATGTATGTGTGGGGGCACGAGGCCACGCATGCGGTCGCGGCAATGTTGTGCGGGTTTCGCGTGCGTTCCATTACAGTCAATAAAGACAGCGGCAACGTAAAAATGGACCGGGTCAATGCCGCGGTCGTGCTTGCTCCGTATTTTGTGCCGCTGTATGCGATTATTACAGGATTTGTCTATCTGGGATTGGATTTATTTTTAGACGCGTCGCAGTACCGGGCGATATTTGTATTTTTCATCGGGTTT
>JAGCKY010000042.1 GCA_017647245.1 Elusimicrobiaceae bacterium | reverse complement strand
CCTACAACACCAAATTGGAATCGTTCCCCAGCAATGCGGTTGCAGCGATGTTCCATTTTGAAAAGAAAGACTTTTTTGAATTGGACTTGGCAGAAAAAGAAGAAGCGAAAAGACCTGTTAACGTTCAGTTTTAGGAGCCAGCGTGGCTACTACTTATGACTTTATAGCGCAAAACAAGCGGCGTACTTGGCTGCTTGTTTTGCTTTTTCCGATCACCTTTGCCGTGCTGGCGTATGGTCTACTGTTTGTATTGCTTTATTTGACAGGGGCTGATACGGCAGACGGCAGCTTATCTTTGTGGCAGGCCACGCATGCGTTGGCGGTGTGGGTAGTGCCGTCGGCATGGGCGGTGGCGATGTTATGGATAGTGATTTCGTATTTTAGCGGAGATCACATGCTGCTGCGCGGGGCAGGTGCGATTGAAATTCATAAGAAAGACCAACCCGAAATTTACCGCTTGGTAGAGAATTTATGTATTTCACAAGGGCTCCCGGTACCGCGCATATATATTATTAATGATGAGTCGCTTAATGCTTTTGCCACCGGGCGTGACCCGCAACATGCTTCTGTAGCGCTGACGGTGGGGATTGTCAAACGCTTGGAACGCGCGGAGTTAGAGGGGGTAATTGCACATGAATTATCCCACATCAAAAACCGCGATATCCGCCTGATGCTCATTACCGTGGCGGGGATTTCATTTTGTACGTTTATGTCGGAGCTTTGTTTCCGCATGGCTTTGTCTTCCGCGCGCTCGCGCCGGCGCAGTAAAAACGAAGGCAGTGGGGCTTTGTTATTTGTAGCGGTGGGATTATTCTTTTTGATTTACGGATATTTGATTGCGCCGCTAATACGGTTGGCGGTTTCGCGCACGCGGGAATATCAAGCCGATGCATCGGCCGCACTGATGACACGCAACCCGGGAGCATTGGCCCGTGCACTTGAAAAAATCACCCAAGACCCGACGGTGGAAGTGTTAGATGCGCACGCCAGTATGGCGGCGATGTGCATTGCCAATCCCTTAAGCAAAAAAAGCTTTTTTACGTGGCTTTCGGGCATTTTGGCTACGCATCCGCCGGTGGAAAAACGCATCGCTAAACTACGTGAAATGGACGCAGATGTATTAGCGCGTTAATAAATTGAAAATAAAAAATGCGGAGAATTACCCCGCATTTTTTATGTCTGTTTTGCGCATTACAAACTCTTGTCAAAATCAAAATACTCAAACGATTTGAAATCCAACATGCCTGCAATCAAATTAAGCGGAAACACCGCCGCCAATGTATTGAAATCGCGCACAGCGCTGTTGTAGCGTTTTTTAGCATTTTGAATGCGGTTTTCCGTGCGGATAAGTTCCTCGTATAAATGGCGGAAATACGCGTCTTGTTGCAAAGGGGGGTGATCGGCCGCGGCGGCAAACAATTCATGCAGGGCCTTGCTGAGTTCTGCTTCACAAGCCACCTGTTTGGTCAATGAATCGGCCGCGGCGCATCTTTCGGGAAGTTGGCCAAACGCATAAGAAAAAGAAGTGCCTAACTGCGGCAATGTAGCCGCCGTCAAAGAAAGCGCAGGTACCAAATCGCGGCGTTTGTGCAAGTGCGCGTCTAATTTACGCTGGGTACGTTGCACCGCTTTATGCAAGGCGGAAAATTTGAAATAGCACGCTACCATCATTAACATAAACGCACAAGCAAACCCTACCAAAAACCAAATCCACATAGGCAATCTCCTTTTTATTTACACTAAAAACAGTATAACCGTTCCGGGGCGGTTTGGCAAGTTTTATTTCGCCTGCCCATTGCACAAAAAAACTTGTTATAATACTGATAAGAAACAAGGAGCGTATATGAACGAAGAAAATCGTATTGCCAACATTTTAGAAGAAGAAAAACCGGCGCAACAAACGCCGCAAGAAACAGGCCCGCAGGCCGCCGGCGTAGCGGAACGCTTTGTGGCGTTGCTTATTGACGGTGCGTTGGTGCTGTTTGTGTATGCGTGGCTATTGTCTTTTTGCAAGGGACCGCTGTTTACGACCCAGGCACAGATGTATTGGGTGGTAGCGGGGATGAGCATTCCTTTTATTTTGTATATGACGGTGTTTTCCAGCGGCGGCCGCAATACTTTGGGCAAAAAATTAGTCGGCATTCGCGTGGAAGATAAGGCCACCGGACAGCCGCTTAGCATGGGCCGCGCTTTTGTGCGTGCGGTAGGGTATTTGGTGAGCGGAATTTTGCTAATGTGTGGCTTTTTGTTAGCGTTTATTGATGATAAACATCGCGCATTACATGACTTTTTAGCCCGTTCCGTAGTGGTAGAGGCCCGTCATAAATCTTGGGTGGAACGTACGGCGTTACTGGTGACGGGGGTTATTTTAATGACCTGTTTTGGTATGTATTTGTACACGCAGATGTTTGGTAAAGGGTCATTTGCCCAGCAAAATTTGATTTCGCGCGCGGAAAATCATTTGAAAAAAATTGCTTATTTGGAAGACGTACATTATAAGCATTACGGATATTACACCAATGATTTGTTGCGCTTGTCTATTATGTCGGGCGATCCGGTGCAATTCCAGCGTGATACACACAAGGTGCTTAGCAATAAAGATTTCCGTATCGGCGTTACCAAAGACGGATACAAAATCAGCGCTCGCGCCAAAGATAAAAATCAAACCAAAGTTTATTGGCCGAACTGGTAATTATTTAAAAATATGCACAAAAACCCCGCTCAAAAGAACGGGGTTTTTTGTATAAAACAAGTTTATCCGTGATGACTTTCCGAAGACGTCTGACAATGCACACAATAACGCGCAAACGGTAAAGCTTTAATGCGTTTTTTGGGAATGGGCTGGCGGCATAATTCGCAACGGCCGTAAATTCCTTTTTCAATTTTTCGTAGTGCCGCTTCAATTTGCCCAATGGTGTTGTGAGAGTTGCCGGATAATTCAAACAAAATTTCTTTGTCCATGCTCTGTCCGGCCACGTCAATAGGGTCGCCTACTTCTGCTTCGGGCATATCCATATTTTTCTTATCTTTCAGACGGGCTTCGGCTTCGGCTTTCAGGGCTTCCAAGTGTTTTTTAATTTCTTTAATTTCAGCCGCTGTGAGCATATCCTTTGTATTTTTCTTTATGGCCATAAGTCACTCCTTACAAGTTCAAAACGGTATCAGCCGCAAACGGGCTGTTCGTTTAATGTAGCAAATCCGATACAAACAATGCAAGACCCCTGCGCATATTACGTTCAAATTGTTATAATAAAGAAGTCTTTACCCGACATTTTTATAGGGAGCAAACATGAAAAAATTTTGGCAAAAACCGTTAGAAGAATTGATTATCAGCAATTCGTTAATTGTAAACTACAAACGCATGTGGCCGTTTATGAAGAAATACTGGTTCCGTGCCACATTAGGGATATTATTGGCTATCCCCATGGGCGGATTAGATGCGATTGTGGCGCTGTTTTTAAAGCCCTATACCGATGACGTATTGGTGGCCAAAAACGCGACGTTTGCCTCCTATATCCCGCTGATGATTATTGGCTTTGTGATGGTGCAAAGCATATTGACCTACACGGTAAAATATCTGACTACGTGGGTGGGTAGTAAAATCACATTGGACGTACGCAAACAACTGTTTGCCAAACTGCTTTCTATGCATGCGGCGTATTTTGATGCGCACGATTCCGGGCATATTATGATGCGCTACAACAGCGATGCCGATACCGCTTGTAACGGATTAATTAATAATGCCCGCTTGGTGATTTCTAAAGTATTTACGGCGATTTCGTTGGTGTGCGTGTTGTTTTACAACTCTTGGCAATTGACGATTATTGCCGTAGGCGCGGTGGCGGTGGCGTTTGTACCCATTTATATTGTCCGTCGTAAAATGGAAGAATTGGTGCGTATTAGCATACAAATCGGTTCCTTGGCGATGACAGCGTACAATGAAACCTTTAATGGTAACCGCACCATTGCGGCGTACAATTTGCAAGCTGAACGTCAGCGCAATTTTGATATGCTGATGGAAAGAATTTTTAATTTAGGTATGGGCATTGTGAAACACACGGGCTGGCTCTCTCCGTTGATGCACTTTATTGTATCGTTGGGGTTGGCGTTTGTGATTTGGCAGAGCAGTTCGCTCATCGTAAAAGGTGTGATTACCAGCGGTAATTTTACGTCGTTTGTGGCGGCCCTGTTGCTTTTGTATACGCCGATGAAAACGATTGGCGATGACTATGTAGATATCAAAAAAGCGCTACTGGCCATTGACCGTATTTTTGAAATTTTGGCGATTGAGCCGGATATTCAAGATGCACCGGACGCACAAGAGCTTAAAGAAATTAAAAAAGAAATTTGCTTCAATGATGTTTCTTTCTCCTACAAAAAAGATGTGCCGGTGCTCAAAGATATTAATTTAAAAGTGCCCATGGGCAGTACGTTGGCGTTGGTAGGAAATTCCGGTGGGGGGAAATCCACCATTGTGAATTTAATTCCGCGTTTTTACGACGTGCAAAAAGGCAGTATCACGTTTGACGGAATAGATATTCGCAAGTATACGGTGGATTCTTTGCGCGCTCATATTGCCATGGTGTTTCAGGATAATTTCTTGTTTTCCGGCACGATACGCGACAACATTATGATTGGGCGCAAAGATGCAACGGAAGAAGAACTAAAAGCGGCGGTTAAAAACGCACACTTGGAAGAATTTATTTCCACCTTGAAAGACGGACTGGATACGCAAATTGGTGAGCGCGGCACTACGCTTTCCGGCGGACAACGCCAGCGTGTGGCGATTGCGCGCGCGTTTATCCGCAATGCCCCGATTGTTATTTTGGACGAGGCCACTAGCGCTTTGGAT
>JAGCKY010000041.1 GCA_017647245.1 Elusimicrobiaceae bacterium | reverse complement strand
GCATTCCGGGCTGGCCGGGATAACGGCAATCGCTTCGGCGGTTTGCGGGTCATAGGGTTTGCCCACTACATCCATTTTTTTTACTCCTTCACTTTCAAACGCTTTTTTCAATTCCCCCAATACCATTTTGATTCCGCCCACTAAACTGGTATCTGCTTTTTCTGTTTCTTTTTCCAAGTTTTTTTCTTGGCGCAACAATACCTCATAGGCGGGTAACAGTTTTTCCACAAAGTCTTTCTTGCCATAGGCCAAGAAAGCGGCTTTTTCACGCTCGGTGCGTTTGCGGAAATTTTCAAAGTCCGCGCTCAGTCGCACGTATTTTTCGTAATAGTCCGGCTCTTGTTCGGCGGGCTGTTCAAGCGCGGTTTCTTCTTCTTGCACAACTTCTTCTTGCGGCACTTCTTGCGCCGCGTGACGATGTTTCTTACTCATAATCTTCATCCTTGCCGGGCAGCGCGTTCCACGCGCTCATACTGCCTTCCAGCAAATCCCCCATGAATTTTACCAGCGACATCACTTTGGTGTACTGCATGTGTTTCGGCCCGATGATTCCCACCATACCGACGGTTTTATCCCCCACCCGGTACGCCGAAGACACAATACTGACATTTTGCAACTCTTTGATTTCGTTTTCGCTGCCGATACTGACGGCCACGTCCTTGCCGCTACGGCGCAAATCGTCCATTTTTTCCGATAACAGTTCGGATAACCGCTGTCTTTCTTCTACCACGCGCATCATTTGTTTGAGGTCTTCGTAATCGGACTCTTCCGTGTTTTCCAACATGCGCCCGAGCCCTTCAATATATAACTGCTCGGCAGTGGCACGCGGCTGTTGCATATCTTTTAAAATTTGTACGGCCACATCTGCCACATCGGCTACTTCGCGGTATTCGGCTTGAATATACTGCCACAAAAATTGTTGCGCTTCTTTAAGCGTCATGCCCTCAATTTCACTATTAATAAAGTTACTTAATAGGCGCAATTTAGCAGGCGGCAAATCATAGCCGAGTTTCACCGGCCAATGGCGCACTTGCCCCGACTGCATCACCAACACCGCCAGTAACATACCCGAACCCAACGGCAAAAAGTCCAAGCGTTTTACTTCCTGTTCTTCTACATTAGCGGTATAAACAAATCCCGCCGCACCCGACAACCGTGCCAGTAAACGCGACGTGTGGAGCATCACATTGTCCAATTCGCCCACGCGCTCGTCGTATTGTTTTTCAATACGCTCGCGCTCTTGCGCCGCCATGCGTTGCATGCCGGTGAGGTAATCTACATAATAACGGTAGGCCTTGTCCGTCGGTATACGCCCGCCGGACGTGTGCGGTTGATAGAGGTAACCTTCTTCCTCTAAATCCTTCATGATATTGCGGATGGTGGCGCTGGAAATATCTTTTAGCGCGCTGTCTGCGAGTAATTGTGAGCCGATCGGGCGGCGGTTTTCTACGAACTGCTGCACCACCCAGCGCAAGATTTTTTCTTTGCGCTCTTTGGCCACTTCGGGTTTTAAAATTCTCATATGCTATACCTGTCCGCCGACGGTTAAGTGCATTTATTTTAGCACTCTTACAAATAGTCTGCTAATAGTATAGCACAATAAATTTATTTTTGTCAACCCCTTTTTTAGATTGCTAATTTTGAAAGGAAATTTATTGATAAGTCCAATAAGTACAACCGTCGCTTTCAGATCCCGAGGCCGCCCCTGTTTCCGCTTTGCAAAGTTGATTTTGGACGGAGTTGGCAACTTGATTATTTGCGCGACATTCTTTAACACCGGACCATACCGGTGATATTTTCTGCTGATATACATAATAGGCCATTTCGATTTTTGTATCCGCACAACCCACACGAGTATCATTTGACGACACGCCTGATATCCAACAATTTCCCCAATCAAAATATCTTTTATTGCTTCTACCACTGCTACTGCTATTTATGGTTTCACTATTAAATGCAGGCGTATTGATATCTAAATCATCAAAAAGTTCCGCATATTGTCCGTTTGCCATGTAGTAAACTTCTTGTGCATTGGCAATCGCGTGGACCAATACTTTTAATTGCACATAGCGGGATTTCATCACAGCTTTTTGATACTGCGGCAAAGCAATGGCGGCCAGTATACCGATAATTAATACGACTACTAACAACTCTATTAGCGTGAATCCTTTTTTGTTCATAATACGTTCTCCTTTCTTTGTTTTGTGTGTGTCGTCATCCCGGAAATGGATCCGGGATCCAGTCCGTTTATTAAGGCCTTTTTTCCTTTATAAACAACGCTGGATTGCGGGTCCACGCCCGCGATGACGACATTTAAAAACAATCCCTACCCCCGTATTGTACCAAAAAAAAAAAACAAGTCAAGCCCTATTTTTGCGCAAATAAAAAGCCAACCCTCAAACAAAAGGAACGCCGGCCCTGTTACCAAGGCCGGCGAGGAGTAGCATTATGAAAAAATTATTTCTCAAACAATTTTTCAAAGAAACTTTTTTTGCCGCCCGTTTCTTCAGCCAATTGTTCCAATAGTTCTTTTTGCCGTGCGGTCGGTTTTTTGGGCACGTCAATTTGCACATTAATAAGCAAATCGCCAAAACCTTTTTTGCCCAGTTTGGGCATACCGCAACCTTGCATTTTCAGCACCGCGCCAAATTGCGTACCTTTGGGAATAGTAACTTCTACTTCTTTGCCCTCAATCGTCGGCACTTTGATACTGCCGCCTAGCACCGCCTGCGGATAGGTAATACGTGCGTCTTATATTAAATCGTCTCCGTCGCGGCGGAAAATTTTATGCGCTTTGACGTGCATTTCTACATACAAATCCCCATACCCGCCGCCGTTTGTGCCGATATCGCCGCCGTTGGAAATACGCAGTGTAACGCCACTGCGCACCCCGGACGGGATTTTGACTGTGATGGTCTCCTTAATATGTTCCACGCCCGAGCCGCGGCATTTTTTACACGGTTTTTCTACCACCGTTCCTTTGCCGCCGCAATCGGGACACGTTTGGCGCATGCTGAAAAATCCCTGCTGATACACTACGCTGCCCGTTCCGTTACACGAGCGGCATGTTTTAACTGCACTTCCTTCTTCCGCGCCTGTGCCACCGCACACAGAACAGCGGTCCACACGGGTGTAGACAATTTCTTTTTCAAGCCCTTCATAGGCCTGCTCTAATGTGATTTCCACATCACTTTTTAAATCTTCGCCGCGGCGCGGGCGCGGTTTTCCGCCGCGTCCGCCGCCAAATCCCCCACCGAAAATATCGCCAAACACCGAGCTGAAAATATCACCCACATCACCAAAGCCCGCGGCATTAAATCCGCCAAATCCGCCCGCGCCCATGTTCACACCGTCATGACCGTATTGGTCATACATTTGTTTTTTCTGCGGATCGGACAAAACGGAAAAGGCCTCGTTTACCTTTTTAAATTGTTCTTCGGCTTGTTTGTCACCGGGGTGCAAATCGGGGTGGCATTTCATAGCCGCACGACGGAAGGCAGACTTGATTTCCGCCTGTGAGGACGTGCGCGAAACACCTAAAATCTCATAATAATCTTCTTTCATAACGGTTGGCATAGTAGTAATTTGTGATTAACTATATTTTATTAAATTTGCGGCGCGGCGGGAAAGAGGCGGCCCGTAAAAAGCTATTTCAGCTGTCCGATGACCAATTTCTTAAACACACGTCCGCGCTGTTCGTAATCTTTAAACTGGTCAAAGGAAGAACACGCCGGAGACAACAGCACCACATCGCCTTTTTGGGCATGCGCGGCGGCATGTCGCACGGCTTTTTCCAATGTAGTGCAACGCACCAGCGGCACGTGCGCTTTGAGTTCTTGGGCGATTTTATCCATACTTTCGCCAATAGTCAGCACGGCTTTGCAACGCGCGTCAATTTCGTTTGACAGCACTTCGTATGAAGCGCCTTTGTCGCGCCCGCCCAAAATCAGCCAAATGTGTGGCCGTTTTTCAAATGATTCCAGCGCAATTAACGTAGAGTCCAAATTGGTGGCTTTGGAGTCATTGACATAGGTGACGCCCGCATGTTGTGCAAACGGCTCAATGCGGTGTTCCATGGGCGAAAAACGGTTAAACGCCGTCTGTATCGTTTGCGGGGTTACGCCCACAGCCAACGCACACAAAGCCGCGGCCATGGCGTTTTCCACATTGTGTATGCCGATTAATTTGGGTGCGCGCAAATGATACCCCGCGCTGAAAATAATTTCATCTCCGTCAAAAAACACATCTGTTTTTAACATGTGGCTGGGTTTGGCCGAAAAGGCAGTCAGACGGCCTTTGAGTTGCGCCGCGATTTGCGTGCAATATTGGTCGGCCCCGTTGAGCACTGCAAAATCATTACTGCGCTGATTTTTAAACAGCCGCGCTTTGGCCGCAATATATTTTTGCATACTGCCGTGATGGTCCAAATGGTCCGGCGTAATGTTAAGCAGACATGCCACTTTCGGACGAAAGAACGTGCTGTCTTCCAATTGATAGCTGGATACTTCCAACACTAAAAAATCACCGGGCTTCATTTCTGCCGCGGCGGCCGAAACCGGCGCACCGATATTGCCCGCCACAAACGTGCGTCTTTGCGGAAAATGTTTGGCACAATGTTCTTTTAAAATTTCGCCCAGTAGCGCGGTGGTAGTTGTTTTTCCGTTCGTGCCCGATACCGCGAGCACGCAAATATCTTTAGGCATAAAAGCCAAAGCAATTTCCAATTCCGAAAAAATCGGGATTTTGCGTTTGCGCGCTTCTTGCAGCACCGGGTGGCGCGGAAAAATACCCGGGCTTTTAACCATAAATCCACAGTTAAATACACCCGCTGTGTGACCGCCCGTTTCCACTCGGACATTTGCGGGCAACGCGGGCAAGTGTGCGGATTTCTTTTCATCGCTGATTAAGACAGAAAATCCACGGCACGCGAGCAACTTGGTGGCTTGCACACCGCTTTTGCCCGCGCCTAAAACACACGCTTTTTTACCTATGAATTTTTCTGCTTTAAACATATTTCTCCCGCAACGCTTCGCGCACGGTTTGTTGATCCGAAAAGGGTAATACTTCGTGGCCGATTTTTTGCGTTTGTTCGTGGCCTTTGCCCGCAATAATGACTATATCATTTTTTTGTGCCATTTTAATCGCGGCAAAAATGGCTTTGCGCCTATCCGGCTCCAGCGTGTAATTGGTAAAACCTTGCATGCCTTTTTGTATGTCGGCAAAAATTTGCGCTGGGTCTTCTGTGCGCGGATTGTCATTGGTTAAAAAAACAAAATCGCTGTTACTGCACGCGGTATGCCCCATTAAGGGGCGTTTGGTACGGTCGCGGTCCCCGCCGCAACCGAACACGGTAATAATTCGCG
>JAGCKY010000040.1 GCA_017647245.1 Elusimicrobiaceae bacterium | reverse complement strand
GGAGCAATCCGCGCGCATGGGTACACCCGCGGCACGTTTAGGCAATACTTCTTATGCGCCCGCACGCAGTTATAATCCGGCGGGAAATAACGGGGCAAAGAGCGATTATTCTAATACCACCGTTTATGATTCCGATAACGGCGGAAAAGATTTGCTTGCGGCCTATACACCCAAGCAAACCCGTCAGGAAAAGCAAGCGTTAAATCAAAAAATAGCAGATTTTTCTTCGGGACTTGAAAAAGCGTTTGTACAAGCGCTTCAGCCCAAAAGTAAACGCGAGCAAAATATAGAAAAATATCTAAATCATTCGCAGAACAGTACCGAGCCGACCGCGGCGGCGTCCGTTTCTGCCCCGGTAGAACAACAGATTGCCGCGCAAGCTAAAAACATTGTTCAGTCCGTCGGAAAAACCTATGGTCCGGCCGCGGCACAGAAAGCCGGCAAGATTATGAATGACTTCCAAAAAGATATGGCCGATGTGCTAAATAAACCCACGACGGACGCGGTGGAAAAGGAAGTGGCCGCGCGTAAAGTAAACAATAAATATAACGAAAAATTACAAAAATTAAATGAAGATGAATCTTTGAAGAAAATGCGTGAACAGCTGGCCGCCGAAAATGCAGAATATCTGAAGAAAGTGGAGCAGGTTTACGGGGCCAATGTTGCTTCTTCCATGCGCCCGATATTAGACGATTATGCAAACAAACGGTTAGCTATTTGGAGCACGCCTTTAAGCGAAGGCGCGGCGGTGGAGCAAGAGCTTGCCTTGCAAGAGCAAGTACGCAAATCTCAAGAAGACCTTTTGCAGAAATATGCCAAAAATGTGACGGGAGATTTGACAGCTTTGCAAAATGAAGTAGCCAAGCAACGTATCTTGCAAACAGCCCAACAAGAGAAAGACGGTACTTATAAATCTCCGTTATTTTACGAGACTGCAGAAGCAAAGGCCGAACGGGAAAATGCTTGGAAAAAAGAAGGACAACAAATTGTGCAAGGATTTTCTAATGTAAGCGCCGCAGCGGCTACGCAAGCCCAAAAACTAGTAGATGATTTGATGACCTATCGCAGTCAATTGCGCCAAGAGGCCAGAGAGAAGGCGATGACAGAAGCACAGGTGGCACAGCTGGATATGCAAAAAACCGAAGAAGTAAATCAGCAATTGCAAGATTTACGTGTTAATGCCATGACGCAGTATTATAATCAAAGCTACGAAGAGCAATTTAAAAATATGCCCGAGGAGGTAAAGGCAAAAGCCCGCTCTGTGTGGGAGAAATATAACCAAGAAAGGGCAGATCTTTTGCGTATCCCTATGAGTGAACAGGCCTATCAAAATAAAATGAATGAAATAGAGGCCCGCGAACAAAAGGCCTTTGAAGCATTACAATAAACCAAATATATTTACAAACAGCCCGCTTTTTGGCGGGCTGTTTTACGTTTGTAAGAAATCAATTTTGGCGCGTGTCTTTGAGCTCTGTACCGGGGAAATAATGCTCTAAAATTTGCGGATACTTTTGTCCATCTTCGGCGCGTCCGTCTGATCCGGTCTGGCAAAATCCTACGCCGTGTCCCCAACCGCCGCCGTAAAACACAAAGTTTTTCAGTTTGCGGTTTTCATAATTGGGCACCACGATAAAATAACTACTGCGTAGCATACCGGGTGCTAAATTATTGCGAATAATATTTTCTTTTGATAAAGTGACAGTGCCTTTTGTGCCTTTGACAAGCACTTTGCTGACATACCCCGAACGTCCGCGTTTTTCGGGGATAATAGCCGTAATCGGGCCGATATCTTTTTTCTGCCGTTTAATTTGCGCGCGCAAATCGGCTTCGTCCACCACGCGGGTCCAGCGGAAAGCAGCCATGCTGACATTTTTATCATAGCGGCTGTAGGCATTTATAGGATGTTGTAATAAATCTTTAAAATGATACGGCTGCAAATTATCAAAATCAAAGTCTTTATAATCCGATACCGGATTTAGATAAGCCGTAGCAAACCAACCGGCCTCTTTTGCGCTTTGCGTCACTCCGCCGCAATTAGCGGAAAATACCGCTTCAATCGGCCGATTGTTATACCCAAGCACCTCGCCCATGGTCGCTTCCACGGCGGCATTTCCACTTTCACTTTCCGCGCCTACGCCGCCGTATACTTGACAATGTTGCGTATCGCACAAATCATAGCCGTCTGCTTTGTGTTTTCCCAAATGTTTCATGGCGTACGTGCGTGCCAGTACTGCCTGCGAGCGCAGGGCTTCTGTCGGAAATCCGGCGGGCATCTCGGAGGACATTACGCCCATTAAGTATTCCTCTATATTTACCAAATTGACCGCTACTAAGGTATTGCGTTTGCGGTTGTGTATGATTTCCAACTGACCGCGATATTCTTTATCGTCCACGCTGGCCCACGTCATTCCGGCACCGCTCATTAGTTTTTTGATTAAGATAGTAGCGCCTTGTTGCGCATCGGCCGATTTGGGCGTAATCACAACCGCTTCGCTAAATGGATAAGATTTTCCGGCGGGGGATATCAGTTTGGCTTTGCCTTTGTTTAATTCTGCGCGCCATGTTTCTTTGGCTTTGCCGATAGCGAGCGTTTTTCCGTTTGATTTAAGCGATACGGTAAACGGATGAGAGGGGGTAAAAATAACCGTATCACGCTCGGCCGGTTTACCGCTGCCGCTGGCTCCCAGCCCGATACGTACTTGTTGTAATGTGCCTTCCAATGAGATAACAGGTTTAACGATGGTATGGGTTTGTTTTTCTTTGCGGTTTGTTAAATCGCTTTCTTTTTTAGTCAGTTTGGGGCGCAAGCGTTGCATGGCATTGGAATAAATTTGATTTTTCGGGCTGGCCGTATGCAATATGCGGTATTGCCGGTAGGATTCATTATATTGTTTGCTTTTTTCCAAGGCAAAGGCGTAATGGGCGCGCGCTTCGGTAAATTGGTGGTCGTAATCTACGGCTTTGGCATAAACTTTGCTGGCGGCTTTCCATTTTTTTTGTTGTTCGTAAAT